>NZ_JAGPYL010000003.1:0-189997 GCF_018070095.1 Micromonospora sp. U56 | reverse complement strand
AGATCGTCCGACCCGAAGCCCACAAATGCTCCAACACCTGCCGATGCCCGAACGTCAACACACCCGGCCTCGCCACCAGCACCCCCAGCCCAACCAAGATCAGTTGCACTGAAGCCTAGAAACCACCCCGACATGGTGGGCAACAACTTCATGATCAACGGGGTGGGAAGGGGGGTCGGTAGGATCGCCGGCGTGCGGGTTCTTCTTGTGGGTGGTGGGGGGCGGGAGCATGCGCTCGCGCTGGGGCTGGTCGGTGACCCGAGCGTTGCCGGGGTGATCGCGGCGCCGGGGAATCCGGGGATCGCCGGCATCGCCGAGCTGCGCGACGTGGCGGCCACCGATCCAAGTGCGGTGGCGGCGCTCGCGGTCGAGGTGCAGGCCGACCTGGTGGTGATCGGGCCGGAGGCGCCGCTGGTCGCCGGGGTCGCGGACGCGGTGCGGGCCAAGGGCATCGCGGCGTTCGGGCCGTCGGCCGAGGCGGCCCGGCTGGAGGGTTCCAAGACCTTCGCCAAGGAGATCATGACCGCCGCCGGCGTACCGACCGCGCGCGCCCACACCTGCACGGACGCCGAGAGCACCGCCCGGGCCCTCGACGAGTTCGGTGCGCCGTACGTGGTGAAGAACGACGGGCTGGCCGCCGGCAAGGGCGTCGTCGTCACCGAGGACCGGGACGCCGCGTTGAAGCACGCGCAGGAGTGCGGCCGGGTCGTGGTCGAGGAGTACCTCGCCGGGCCCGAGGTCTCGCTCTTCGTGGTCACCGACGGCGAGGCGGCGCTGCCGTTGCTCCCGGCGCAGGACTTCAAGCGGGTCGGCGACGGCGACAGCGGCCCGAACACCGGCGGCATGGGCGCGTACGCGCCGCTGCCCTGGGCGCCGCCCGGCCTGGTCGACGAGGTGATGCGCGACGTCGTGCACCCGACGCTGGCGGAGATGCGCCGCCGGGGCACCCCGTTCGCCGGGCTGCTCTACGTGGGCCTGGCGCTGACCGCCGCCGGCCCTCGGGTGATCGAGTTCAACGCCCGCTTCGGCGACCCGGAGACCCAGGTGGTCCTCGCCCTGCTGGAGACCCCGCTGGCCGGGCTGCTGCACGCCGCGGCCACTGGCACGCTGGCCGCGCACCCGCCGCTGCGCTGGCGCGACGGCGCCGCCGTCACGGTCGTGGTCGCCGCCGACGGCTACCCCGCGTCCCCGCGTACCGGTGATGTGATCACCGGCGTGGACCGCGCCGGGATCATCCACGCCGGCACCTGCCGGGCCGCGGACGGCGCGTTGCTCTCCGCCGGGGGCCGGGTCCTCTGCGGTACGGCCACCGGCCCGGACCTCGCCGCCGCGCGGGACGCCGCCTACGCCCTGGTACGCGGCGTCGAGCTGGCCGGCTCGCACCACCGCACCGACATCGCCGCCGCCGCGGTCGAGGGCCGGATCGCCGTTCCGGGCTGACCGGGCAACCTCCGGCACCGTCGCCTCCGTTTGAACGGTGAGGTGAGGAGGTGGCGGGATTGCCTGCCGACATCGAGGGCTACCGCGAGTACGTCGCGGCGCGGCTGGAACCGCTGCGCCGCACGGCGTACCTGCTCTGCGGCGACTGGCACACGGCCGACGACCTGGTGTCGACGGCGCTGGTCAGGTTGCTGCGGCACTGGCGGCGGGTGTCCGCCATGGACAGTCCGGACGCGTACGTCCGGCGCACCCTGCTGCGGGTGTGGCTGGACGAGCGCCGCCGGCCGTGGCGGCGGGAGGCCGCCTGGGCGGAGGTGCCGGACAGCGCGGTCCGCGCGACCACCGACGGTACGGCCGATCGCCTCACCGTCCTCGCCCTCCTCGCCGAGTTGCCGCCGCGCCGCCGCGCGGTGCTCGTGCTGCGTTACTTCTGCGACCTGTCGGTCGAGGACACCGCCCGCGAGCTGGGCTGCACCCCGGGGACCGTGAAGAGCCAGTCCGCGCGGGCGATCGAGGCGTTGCGGGGCCGCCTCGTCGCCGCACCGACCAGTCGGGAGGCACGTACCGATGGATGAGATCTCGCACGAGCTGCGCCTCGCGGTGGCCGACGCGCCACCCAGCCGGATCGACGTCGACCAGCTGATCCGGGTCGAGCGGCAGCGTCGCCGGCACCGGACCTGGGTGTGGAGCGGCACCGGGGTGGCGGCGGCCGTGGCCGCGGCGGTCGTGACACCGGCGCTGATCGCCGGGGGACCGGCGCCCCGGACGGTGCCTCCGGCGATCGGCTCACCCACCGCCAGCCCCACCGCCGAAGTGCGGCTCTGCACCGGCGTGACGCCGAAGCCCAGCGGGCCGCAGCCGCCGCTGCAGTCGCACGGCACGGTGCGCGACCGTCCGACGGAGGAACCCGCCGCCGGGGTGGCCCGCCTGACCGCGGCGCTGCGGGACGGACTGCGCAACCGGCTGCCCGCCGACGTGCGGATCGACCCGGGGCAGAAGGGCTGCGCCGAGCCGCAGTTCCAGTACCACCCGAGCTACCGGGAATACGTCGTGAGCGGCACGGTCCGGCGGGGGAAGGACTCGGGCCTGTTCCTGCTCCGGGTGGCCCCCACCCCACGCGACGAGGCTGTCCCGAACTGCGCCCAGGCGCCCGACCCGGAGAACTGCGAGGTCGTCCGCTATCCCGACGGCTCGGTGGCCCTGCACAGCACGATGCCGGCGGAACGGCGGCATCGGCAACTGTCGGTCCTGCTGCTGCGGCCGGACGGCACCTCGGTGCTGGCCATCACCAACAACGGCGTCGACAACAGCGTGGAGACCTCGAAGACCGCCGACACGCCGCTGCTCACCCTGGATCAGCTCGCGATCGTCGCCCGGATGCCGGGGCTGACCCTCTACCCGTGAGCGTCCCGGGGGTCGCGCCGATCGCGCGGCCCCCGGCGCGGCGCTCAGCGCAACCGGCCGGTCAGCCGTAGTAGCGGCGCAGTTCCCGGCTCAGCACCTTGCCGGTGGCGTTGCGCGGCAGGTACTTCACGAAGATCACGTCCCGGGGTACGGAGAACCGGGCCAGGTAGTGCCGGACGTACTCGCGGACCGCCTCCGGGTCGAGCACCTCGCCGGGGTGCAGGCCGAGGAAGGCGGCGAGCCGCTGCCCGTACTCGGGGTCGGGTACGCCGATCACGGCGGCCTCCCGGACCTGGGGAAGCCGGGCCAGCAGATCCTCCACCTCGGACGGGAAGACGTTCTCCCCACCGGAGACGATCATGTCGTCGGCGCGGCCGTCGACGAAGAGCAGCCCGTCGGCGTTGATCCGGCCGAGGTCCCCGGTGTCCAGCAGCCCGTCGTGGGTCTCCCGCCGCGCCCCGGAGGTGTAGCCCTCGAAGAGCATCTCGTTGCCCACGAAGATTCGCCCGACCCGGCCGTTGGGCACCGGTTGGCCGTCGTCGTCCAGGATCTCCAGCCGGGTGCCGTGCGGCGGCCGGCCGGCGGTGGTGGGGGCCTCGCGCAGGTCGGCGGGGGAGGCGATGGTGGCCGAGGAGACCTCCGTCGAGCCGTACAGGTTGTAGACCACGTCGCCGTAGACGTCCATGAACCGCGGCGCCAGCCCGCCGGGCAGCGCCGAGCCGCTGACCGCGACCACCTTCAGCGGCGGCCGCGGCTCCGGCGGCGGCACGTCGAGCAGTCGCTGCACCATCACGGGTACGGCGAAGAGCGCCTGGCACTGGTGGGTCACCAGCGCGGCCAGCGTGGCGGCCGGGTCGAAACGGCGGTGCAGCACGATGGTGGCGCGCAGCGCGAAGGCGAACTGGAGGGCGGAGTACCCCCAGGTGTGGAAGAGCGGCGCGGCGATCAGCACGGTGTCCCGGGTGTGCAGCGGGATCCGGTCGATGATGGACACCAGCGGGCCGAAGCCGTGGGGAGTGGGCCGACGGGCGCCCTTGGGCGCGCCGGTGGTGCCGGAGGTGAGGACGATCGTCCGGCCGTCGCGCTCGGGCGGTTGCAGGTCGCCGCGGAGCGCGCCCGCGATCAGCTCTTCGAGGCCGCGCTCGTCCACCCGGTGCACCTCGGCGGGGAGGCCGAGGAGCCGGTCGGCGAACTCGTCGTCGTGGACCAGCACCCGTAGGCGCTGTTCCTCGGTCACGGTGGCCAGTTGGGCGGCGGAGAGGCCGCTGTTGACCAGCACCGCGTCGGCGCCGAGCACGGTGGCGGCGACGACCGCCTCGATCAGCCCGTGGTGGTTGCGGCAGAGCACCCCGACCCGGTCGCCGGCCTGTACGCCGAGCCCGGTCCGCATCGCCCGGGCCAGCCGCTCGGCCCGGTCGAGCAGCTCCTGGTAGGTCAGTTCGGTGCCCTGCTCGTCGATGACGGCGACCCGGCGCGGGTCGCGGGCGGCGGCCTGGCGCAGCTCGCCGGCGAGGCTCCAACCCCACTTGCGCAGCGCCTGGAGCTGGGAGGCGACCCGGATCGGCCGGCCCGGGGTGAGCAGCCCCCGCCGGGTCAGCGTGGCCACGACGAACGGCAGGTCCATGTGGCGCCTCCTTCTCCGGGGGGTGAGCGTGAAGGGCCCCCGCAGGGGCCCTTCAGCCGGACGTCACCTTTCGATCATGCACCGGATGCCTGCCGGAGCCCAACCGGTACGACCCCTGGCCACCTGGTGGACAGCCGGCCGTGTCGGACGTCGCCACCGAGGGTGACGGTCAGCGGATCTGCATGCCGGAGATGGCGCGGGAGATGACCAGCCGCTGGATCTCCGAGGTGCCCTCGAAGATGGTGTAGATCTTGGCATCCCGGTACCACCGCTCGACCGGGTGGTCGCGCAGGAAGCCCGCGCCGCCGAGCAGCTGCACCGCCCGGTCGGTCACCGCGACGGCCACCTCGCCCGCCTTGAGCTTGGACATCGAGCCCTCGCCGGCGGTGAAGGGGCGGTTGTTGCGGCCCATCCAGGAGGCCCGCCAGACCAGCAGCCGGGCGGCGTCGATCTCCATCTTCATGTCGGCCAGCGCGAACGCGACCGCCTGGTTCTCGATGATCGGCCGTCCGAACTGGACTCTTTCCTTCGCGTAGTCCAGGGCGTACTCGTAGGCGGCCCGGGCCACGCCGAGCGCCTGCGCGCCGACGGTGGGCCGGGACAGCTCGAAGGTGCGCATCGCGGCCTGGCCGGAGGCCTTCCGGCCGGAGCGGGCCCGGTCGAGTCGTTCCAGCAGGGCGTCCCGGCCGCCGAGCAGGCAGCGCCCGGGCACGCGTACGTCGTCCAGGAAGACGTCGGCGGTGTGCGACGCGCGCAGCCCCAGCTTGCGCAGCTTGCGGGTCGCGTTCAGCCCGGCGGTCCCCGGCGGTACGACGAACGCGGCCTGCCCGCGCGAGCCCAGCTCCGGCTCGACCGAGGCGGTGACCACGTGCACCCCGGCGATCCCGCCGTTGGTGGCGTACGCCTTCTGCCCGCGCAGCACCCATTCGTCGGTGGCCTCGTCGTAGACCGCCCGGGTACGCATCGCGCCGACGTCGGAGCCGGCCTCCGGCTCGCTGGTGCAGAACGCGGCGACGGCGGGCTGGTCGACGTCGCCGAAGCACTGCGGCACCCATTCGACCATCTGATCGGGGGTGCCCGCGCCGTAGATGGCGGCGACCGCGAGGCCGGTGCCGAAGATGCTCAGGCCGATGCCCGCGTCACCCCAGAAGAGTTCCTCGCTGGCGATCGGCAGGGAGAGGCCGGTGGGGTCGGCCCAGCAGGTGGCGAGGAACTCGAAGCCGTAGAGGCCGACCTTCGCCGCTTCCTGGATGATCGGCCAGGGAGTCTCCTCCCGGGCGTCCCACTCGGCCGCGGCCGGGCGCACGACCTCGGCGGCGAAGCCGTGCACCCAGTCGCGTAGATCCCGCTGTTCCTCGTTCAGGTCGAGCGAGAACTCGGCCATGTCAGGACTTGGGGATGTCGAACAGGTTGGCGATGTTGGCCGCCAGGCCCAGGTCGCCCTTGGCCTTGAGCTTGCCGGTCATGAACATCATCACCGGGTTGGCGCCACCGGAGACGATCTTCAGGAACTCGACCGGGCCCATGGTGAGGCTGAGCTTCGGGTCGTGCTGCGGGGTCTCGTTGACGGTGCAGGCGCCGTCGGCGATGGCGACCTCGTAGGTGTCGGTGCCACCGTCGGGCCGGCCGGTGATGTTCCAGTGGATGACCGCGTTGGTGGAACCGGCCTTGTCGGCGCGGAACAGCTGCGGCATCCGGCCGAAGACCTCGCTGAGGATCTTGTCGCGCAGGTCGCCGGACATCACCTCGGCGATCTTGTCGTCGGGGGTGGACTTGACCAGCTGCGCGAACTCCTTGGGGCCGACGTTGGCGAAGTTGGCCGGGTCGAAGTCAGTCATGGGGGAATGCACCTCTCGGGCGGGCCGACTTTGGTTACTCGGGCGTAACCTTACGCACGAGTAGGTATGCTCGCAAGAGTGTCCAGCAACCCCACGTTCAAGCGCCTACCCCGCGCCGTACGCGAGCAGCAGATGCTCGACGCGGCGGTCAAGGTCTTCTCCCGGCGCGGCTTCCACGCCGCCAGCATGGACGAGATCGCCGAGGACGCCGGCATCTCCAAGCCGATGGTCTACGCCTACCTCGGCACCAAGGAGGAGCTCTTCGTCGCCTGCCTGCACCGCGAGGGCACCCGGATGATGGAGGCGATCGCTGGTGCCGCCGCCCCGGACCTCCCCGCCGACGAGCGGCTCTGGCGGGGGCTGCGCGCCTTCTTCGGCTTCGTCGGGGCGCACCGGGACGGCTGGGCGGTGCTCTACCGGCAGGCCCGGGGCTCGCAGCCGTTCGCCGCGGAGTTGGCCACGATGCGCGCCCGGCTGGTCGAGGTGGTCGCCGGGATGCTCGACCACGCGCTGCGCGCCGACGGGCGCGAGGTGGGCGAGACCGAGCTGGAGGTCGTCGCGTACGCCCTGGTCGGCGCGACCGAGTCGCTGGCCGACTGGCTCGCCGACCACCCCGAGGCCGACCCGGAGAAGACCGCCACCCGGATGATGAACGTCGCCTGGCTCGGCGCCGGCCAACTGCTGCGCGGCGCCACCTGGCGCCCTCCGGCGGCCTGACCGCCACGCCAGGAAGCGACGGTCAGCGGCGGGCGATGGCGCGGCGGTCGGCGCGGCGGTGGGCGCGGCGGCGCAGCCAACGGGCCGACTCCACCAGCCCGGTGACGGCGAGGGAGATCCCGACGCCGGCCAGCAGGGCCTTGATCGGGTCGCGCTCGAAGGCCAGGCCGCCGAAATAGCCCAGCAGGGCGCAGTAGGTCCCCCAGGTGCTGGCCGCGAAGGCGTCGAAGAGCAGGAAGCAGCGCAGCGGGTAGCGGACCGCGCCCATGGTCAGGGTGACCGCGGTGCGGCCGCCGGGCACGTACCGGGAGGTCATCAGGATCATCCCGCCGCGCCGGTCCACGGCCCGGCGGGCCCACTCGGAGCTGGTTCGGCGGCGGCTCTCCGCCGGGAGCCGGGCCAGCCGGTGGGCGCCGCCGCCCCGGCCGATGCCGTAGGAGATGTGGTCACCGACGAGCGCCCCGAGCGCGGCGGTCACGATCACCGCCACGATGTCCGGCTCACCGCCGACGGCGAAGACCCCGGCGGTGATCACCACGGTCTCGCCGGGCACCGCCGGGAAGAACGCGTCGACCGCGGTGACCACGAGGATCACCAGGTACACCCACGGCGAGGTGACCGTGTGGTGGAGCAGGTCGAGCACGGACTCCATGCCCTCATGCTCCGGGCTCGACCACCGCCCCCGGGCCGAGTCGCCGGATCAGGCGCCCGTGCGTGCGGGGAACCGCTGCGCCGCGCGGCGGGGCCGGGCTGGTCCACCGTCGAGCCAGCCGTGCGGGGTCTTGTCCTCGGCCGTGGGGCCGCGCGAGGTGAGCACCACCGGGGCGGCCAGCTCCTGCCGTACCGCCGCCACCCAGTCCGGTGGCGGGTCGTCGTACTCGGGTGTGGCTCGCAGCAGGCGGGCGGTGAGCGTGGCCTGCCGGTCCAGGTCGCCGGCCGGGCCCGGCGTGAGCCGGTCGATGTCCCGGTAGCGGCGGCAAATCCGCAGCCAGGGGCCGGCGAGGTCGAGGTGGGTCAGCGCGAGGCCGTCGACGCCGCCGGCCGCCGCAAGGGCGTACCGGTGGGCCACCGCGTCGAAGTGCCCGAACCGGAACCGTCCCTGCCACGGGTTGGTGGGGTTGCGCAGGTCGGTCAGCGGCAGCGCCCGGTCCTCGGTCACCAGCGGCCCCGGGCCGTGCCGGGTGGTCATCACCCGCAGTACGCCCAGCCGCCGCGCCTGCCCGGCCAGGCCCGCCTCGGCCAGCAGCGCCTCGGCGTTGGCGAAGGTCGTCGTGCTCCACGTGGTGTACGGGTGGAAGCCGTGCCACTCGTCGAGGAGCACCCCCTGCGCCCCCTCGAAGACGCAGGTCCCCGCCCGCAGCGCCCCGGCCAGCCAGCCCCGGTCGACGATCGCGACCCGGTCGGCGAACCCGGTGAACGCGGGCAGGCAGTCCTCGACCGGCGGCGCGTCCAGCGGGCCCAGCTCGGCGGTGAGCCGGTCCCGCAGTGTGGCCAGCCGGCGGCGGAGCAGGGCCGGGGTGCGGCAGTCGGCCACCCGCGGCGCGTCGTCGGGGTGGGCGAGGTCGTAACCGACCGCCTCGCCCACCCCCAGCCCGCAGGAGCCGTGCCGGTCGGCTCCGCGGGCGACCTCCCGGACCCGGTTGGCGGCCCGGTGGTAGGGCGTGGCCAGCAGCGCCTCCCCGTCGACCGTCAGCCGGTCGAGCGCGTCGGGCACCCCCACCGACGTGAGGTGGTCGGCCTCGGCGGCCAGCGCCAGCGGGTCCACCACCACGTGCCGCGACAGGTGCGTACGGACCCCGGGGCGGAACGTCCCGGCGCCGAACTGCGCGTACGTGTGGTGTCGTCCGTCGCGCAGCACGACGTTGTGCGCCGCCTGCGCGCCCCCGTTGAAACGGACCACCGTGTGGACGGGCCGGGTCGCGCAGAGCCAGTCCACGACGGTGCCCTTGCCGGCGTCGCCGTAGCCGAGGTCGACCACCATCACGTGGTTCACAGCCGGGTGACCCCGCCCGCCTGGCCCCGGCTCTCGGGAAGCCCGGCCGGAGCCGTGAGCGCGGTCCGCCGCCCGCCGCCCAGCCGGGCCAGCGCCTTCGACACCGTGCCGGTGGCCGCCGAGCCGGCCCGGTCCAGGTCCCGCAGGCCCTCGTCCAGGTCGATGGCCTGCTCGCCGAGCCCGATCGTCAGCGCGATGGTCTCGCAGACGGCGTCCAGGTCGTCCAGCTCGACGGCGTTCTGCCCGAGCAGGCCCCGCCAGTGGTCGAGCACTTTGGCGTTGCCGGAGTAGTGGCTGCCGGCGGGGAGCAGGTAGTAGGTGTCCCAGCGGCGGGTCACCTCGTCGACGACCTGCCGCAGCCCGACGTCCTCGCGCAGGTCGTCGCCGATCAGGCGGGCCACCTCGCGGGCCTTCACCCGGGGGTAGGCCAGCTCGTCGCCGATGTTGAAGAGGTAGCCGCGCCGGCCCCGCTTGTCCCAGCAGTCGGTGACCGTGTGCCGGGCCATGAAGTACATCGCCAGCTCGTACGACTCGGTCATCTGCCCGCCGCCGCCCCCTTCCAGCACGATCCGGCCGAGGTCGTCGTCCATCCGGTTGTCCGACTCGAACTGCCCGACCTGCAACGGCACCCGGTCACAGGTGGCGTCGCCGATCGCGCCGAACATGATCTGCGGGTCGCGGGCGTAGCCCTGGCGCAGCAGCAGGCCGAGCAGCTGCGGCAGCTTGGTCTGGAGCACGCGCGGCACGTGCCCCATCGAGCCGGTCACGTCGAAGAGCACCGCGACGGCCGTCGACTGCGGGTGCTCGTCGGAGTCGCGGCTCTCCCGTACCGCGCCGCGCGGGTCGAGCGCGGGGTGCACGGTGCGCGCCCCGCTGTCGCTGTAGGAGAACGCGCTGGCGCCGGTGGCCCGGCGGTAGCGGTCCGCGGCGTCGTACACGTCGGTGGACCAGATTCCACTGCCCATGACAGCTCCTAACGGGTGAGGGTGAAGGGTCGGAAGGTGCGCGGCCCGTACAGCCGGTCCAGCACCTGGTCCAGCTCGCCCAGCAGCCGCCAGGCGTCGTCGGGTCGGGCGTTCAGGGCAGGGCGGAGGCAGCCGGCGGCGAAGTCGCGCAGCGCACGCGGCGCCCGGTCGCCCATCAGGTGGGTCATGCAGCGGGTGGCCATCGCGAGGTCGGTGCCCGGGCCGCAGGGACGCTTCGCGACGACCTCCGGCGGATACCACTCCTCGTGGCCCGGCACCAGCGCCGGGACGGCGCCGCCATCGACCACGGAGAAGCACCAGTCGACGAGCACCACGCCGTGCGCGTCGGGCTCGATCAGCACGTGCCGGGGCAGCACCGCGCCGTGCACCACGCCGGCCCGGTGGGCCAGGCCGAGCGCGACCAGCAGCCGCCGCCACATCCAGGCCACGTCGCGGGCGTCCAGCCCGTCCGGGTACGCCCGGCGCACCTCGTCGAGGCTGCGCAGGCCGGGCGCGGTGGCCAGCACGTTGACCAGCCGCTCCACTCCGGTGGCGGGATCCCGGGCGGGAAGCGAGTCGACCAGCCGGGGCACGTACGGCAGGTAGCGCGGGTCGCCGTGCTCGGCCATCAGCCGCAGGGCCCGCGCCTCCCGGACCATCAGGTCGTTGTCGGCGGGGTTGCGGGGCAGTTTGAGCAGGCGGTCCGCGCCGACGTCGTACAGGTCGGCGAGGTCGCCGGTGTGGGCGAGCCGGGTGAGCGCGTAGTCCCCGAGCGGGTACCCGCGCCGGGCCCGCCACCGGGTGGTGACCCGGACCAGCGCGTCGGCGGCCTCGGCGCGTACCCGCTCGTCGGCCGCGGCCAGCCGGTCGGGGTGCAGGGCCGCGACCAGCTCCCGGTAGCTGCGGGCCGGCTCGGCCGTGCCGAACAGCTCCTCGTCGGTGCGGGCCGCCGCGACCAGCCGGATCGCCTCGTCGGTCCTCACCGGACCGTCTCCTCCCGGGCGGGGCGCAGCAGCGCCGGGTGCAGCAGCCGGGCGTCGCCGGCCCGGTAGAGCTTGGCGCGGGGCCCGCCCCGGGCGCCGCCGCGCTCGGTGCTGGCGCCGGTGCTCTCCACGAAGCCCGGCACGGAGAGCACCTTGCGGTGGAAGTTGCCGGCGTGCAGCGGGTGGCCCCACACCGTCTCGTAGACGGCGCGCAGCTCGCTGATGGTGAACTCGCCGTCGAGGAAGCAAGTGGCCAGCGGGGTGTACTCCAGCTTGGACCGGGCCCGCTCCAGCCCGGCGTCGATGATCCGGCCGTGGTCGAAGGCGAGCTGCCGGCTGGCGAGCGCGGTCACCGGCAGCCAGATCGCCTCGTCGGCGTCGGTGCCGGCGGCCGGGTCGGGCAGGTCGGGCGCGAACGCGAGGTGGGCGACGGAGACGACGCGCATCCGCGGGTCGCGGTCGACGGCGCCGTAGCTGGCGAGCTGCTCCAGGTGGACCCGGCGCAGCCGCTCGCCGCCGAGCCCGGTCTCCTCGGCCAGCTCCCGGCGCGCGCCGGCGGCCAGGTCCTCGTCGGGGCGGACGAACCCGCCGGGCAGCGCCCAGTGGCCCTCGTAGGGCGGTTGACCCCGACGGATCAGCAACAGGTGCAGCTCGCCCTCGCGGATGGTCAGCGCGACCACGTCAACGGTGACGGCGATCGAGGGGTAGGCCGAGGGGTCGTACGCGGCGAGGAAGTCCTGCTCGTTCACGGCGTCTCTCTCACTTCGAGAACAACTCAATGTGAGAACAACCTAGCGCACGAAAGAGTGAAAGCCAACCCCTCGCGTCGTTCAGCGGACGGTGCCGACCAGGTGCGGACGGCCGGTCCGCGCGTCGTGCAGGGCGAAGTCCCAGGCCGGGGTGGCGCTGAACGCCACGGTGCCGGGCAGCGGCACCGGCAGCTTGAACGCCACGTCCACCGTGTACGCCTCCGGCAGCCGGCTCTCCAGCGCCGCCAGGCAGTGGGCCTTGCTCCACATCCCGTGCGCGATCGGGCGGGGGAAGCCGAGCAGCCGCGCCCCGAGCCGGGAGGTGTGGATCGGGTTGTGGTCGCCAGAGACCCGGGCGTAGTCCGTACCGACCCGGGGCTCGACCCGCCAGCGGGCGGTGGCGGCCGGCGGCGCGGGCCGCTCACCCCGGTCGCGCCGACCACCGCCGTCGGGCGTGCGCTCCTTGCCCAGGTACGTCGAGACGCCGCGCCAGACCTCCTCGCCGCCGACCGACCCGACCAGGACGACGTCGACCTGCCGCCCCCGCTCGTGCGGCCGGAGGTTCTCCGCGTGGGTGACGAAGTCCAGCGTCTCGCCGGCCTCGATCGGGCGGTGCACGGTGATCCGGTTGCCCACGTGCACCACGCCGGTCAGCGCGATGGGGAACTCCGGCGTGGTCATCAGCCGCAGCGACAGCGGAAAACCCAGCACGTGCGGGTACGTCGCCGGCAGCCGGTCGGAGAGCCGGAACCCGCAGACCCGGTCGTAGTCGGCGAGGTGCGCGCGGTCCACGGTGACGCCGGCGACGGCCAGCTCGACTCCCGGCGGGGCGTCCGGGCGGCGGGACCGGCCGATGACCGGCACCGCGTCGCGCAGCGCCCGGCGGTAGAGCGCGCCGGGCGCGGGCAGCCGGGGCAGCTCGACCCGCGCCCGTGCCGCCGGGGCGGCGTGCCCGGACAGGTCCGTGGTCGCGTACGCCGACAGGTCGTGGGTGGCTTCCAGGCTCACGTCGTGCTCCGACGAGGCGGCCCGGACGGCGGCCAGGTCCGCCGCCGAGATCACCTCGGTCGGCCCGTCGATGAGGTCGCGGACGGAGAGGTTCTCCGCCGGGCCGTCCTCCGGCCGCTTCTTCCTCGCCATCACGCCCCCAGCAGACTCTGGCCGCAGACCCGGACCACGTTGCCGCTGACCGCGCCGGACGCCGGCCAGGCCAGCCAGCCGATCGTCTCGGCCACGTCCACCGGCAGGCCGCCCTGCGACATGCTGTTCATCCGGCGGCCCGCCTCGCGCAGCGTCAGCGGGATACGCGCGGTCAGCCGGGTCTCGATGAACCCGGGGGCGACCGCGTTGACGCTGATCCCGCGCCCGTGCAGCGCCGGGGCCAGCGACTCGACCAGCCCGATCACGCCGGCCTTGCTGGTGGCGTAGTTGGTCTGGCCCCGGTTGCCGGCGATGCCGGCGATCGAGGAGACCGAGACGATCCGCCCGCCGGCCGGGATCAGGTCGCGGGCCAGCAGCACGTCGTTGATCCGCTCCTGGCTGGAGAGGTTGACGTCGAGCACCTGGTCCCAGCGGTCGGCGTCCATTCGGCCCAGCGTCTTGTCCCGGGTGATGCCGGCGTTGTGCACCACCACGTCGACCCGGCCGTGCCGGCCGGCCAGGTGCTCGGCGAGCCGGGTGGGAGCGTCCGGGGCGGTCAGGTCGAGCTGGACGGCGCTGCCGCCGATCTCGTTCGTCACCGCGGCCAGCTCGTCACCGGCCGCCGGGATGTCCAGCGCGACGACCTGCGCGCCGTCGCGGGCGAGCACCCGGGCCAGCGCCGCGCCGATGCCCCGCGCCGCCCCGGTGACGAGGACGACCTGTCCGTCGAGCGGGCGGTCCCAGTCCGCCGGCGGCTGGGCGGTGCCGGCACCGACCCGGACCACCTGCCCCGAGACGTACGCGGACCGGCCCGAGAGGAGAAATCGGAGGGTCGATTCGAGGCTGGTGAGGGTGCCGGCGTCGCCGTCCCCGGTGACGTAGACGAGCTGGGCGGTGACGCCGCGGCCGAACTCCTTGCCGATGCTGCGGGTCAGCCCCTCCAGGGCCCGCTGGGCGGTCGCCTCACGCGGGGAGTCGCACTCGGCGGGCGGGGTGCCGAGCACCACCACCCGGCCGCTGGGCAGCACGGCGCGGGCCTGCGGGTGGAAGAAGTCGTAGAGCTGGCGCAGGCCGGTGGAGTCGGTGATGCCGGTGGCGTCGTACACCAGGGCACCGACGCGCGTCGTGCCGTCGGTGGCGGCGGCCGGGTCGACCAGATCGACCCCGGCGGCGGTCAGGATCTTGCCGACCGGCTCGGCGAGCCGGCCGCCGGTCGCGGCGCCGAGCAGGACCGGCCCGGGGACGAGCGGGTCACCCGGCGAGTGCCGACGCAGTCGAGGCGGGTCGGGCAGCCCGAGGCGCTTGACCAGCGCGCGGCCGGCCCCCGTTTGGACGAAGCTCGCGTAGCGGTCGCTCATGACCGTAGCCTACTGGCGAGTAGGTTGGACGCAACCCCCTCGCTGCCCCCGGGCGGGTCGCTCAGGCGTCGGAAGGCGACGGGCCGGCCCGGTGCGCCCGCCAGCGCTCCACCAGGGCGGGGAGTTCGCGGAACATGAAGCCGTAGAAGTCCCGCATCTCCGCCAGCCGCCGGGCTGCCAGGCTGTCCGGGCCCGCTGCGGCAATGCCCTGATCGGCCGCCTCGAACATGGACTTCACCATGCCGTTCTGCGTGGACATCAGGGTCGCCCAGGCGCCCTCCCGCAGCCGGTAGTGCTCCCGGCGGCTGCCGGGTGCCGGCACTCGCTCGATCAGACCGACCGTCGACAGCATCTTGATGGCGCCCGACACCGAGCCCGAGCTGACGCCGAGCTGCTCGGTGAGCTCGGTGGCGGTCACGCTCTCAGAATCAGCGAAGAGGAACGCCGCCATCACCCGCGCGGTCGCTTTCTGCAGCCCGCCCTCGGACAGGACCAGCGCCATGTGCTCGGCTGCCGCAGTGGTGTCCGCCAAGGTCGTCGCCCCTCTCTGCGATCCGGGCCAACTCTACCATCTCTCAGTCTTCAAAAATCTCTGAACACTCCGATATAATCTGCCCATGCCTCCCGCTATCGAGCTGAGCAAGCTCACCAAGACGTACGGTTCCCGGCGTGGCCTGACCGAGCTCACCCTCGACGTGCAGCCCGGCGAGGTGTTCGGCTACCTCGGTCCCAATGGGGCCGGGAAGTCCACGACGATCCGCCTCCTGCTGGACCTGATCCGTCCCACCTCGGGCACCGCCCGCGTACTCGGCCGGGACCCCGGTGCCGATGCCGTCGATCTGCACTGCCGGATCGGCTACCTCGCCGGTGACTTCGTGGTCGACGGCCGCCAGCGGGCCGGGGAGTGCCTGACCTTTCTGGGCAACCTGCGCGGCGGCGTGCCTGCGGCCCGGATCGTCGAGCTGGCCGACCGCTTGGAGCTGGACCTGAGCGCCCGGATCAAGAGCCTGTCCAAGGGCAACCGGCAGAAGGTCGGGCTGGTGCAGGCGTTCATGCACCGGCCGGAACTGCTGATCCTGGACGAGCCGACGTCGGGGCTGGACCCGCTGGTGCAGCAGACGTTCCTGGAGTTGGTCGCCGAGGCGCGGCAGGACGGGCGCACCGTCTTCATGTCCAGCCACATCATGAGCGAGGTGGAGGCGGTCGCCGACCGGGTCGCGATCATCCGGGAGGGCCGGCTCGTCACCCTGGACACCGTCGCTGACCTGCGCGCCCGTTCCCACGTGCAGGTCCGGATCACCTTCGGCAAGCCGGTCCGCGCGGCGGAGTTCGCCGGCCTGGCCGGCGTCCGCGACCTGGTCGTACAGGGCCAGGTCCTCGAATGCGGGCTCGACGGCACCCCGGACGCCCTGATCAAGGCCGCTGCCCGGCACACCGTCACCGGGCTGCGCGCCGACACCCAGGACCTGGAAGAGCTGTTCCACGGCTACTACGCCGGTCACGCCGGCAGGCAGGCGGCCAGCCATGTCGAGTGATCTCGACCCCACCCCCTCTCCACCCACTCCGGCGCCCGTCAGGGCGCGGCGATGAACGGCGGCACGATGAACTCAGCAGCGAGGCGGTTCCACCCGACAGCTGTCGGCGCGGTCCCCGGGACGTCGGCGTTGGCCGGGGCCTTCAGCCGGTCGATGGCCGGCAAGACGCTCTACGACAACCGCCGTGTCTTCACCGTCTGGGCGCTGGCCACCGGACTGCTGGCCATGATGTACGCCAGCTTCTATTCCCAGCTGACCGCCGAGTCCGCCACGAGCGTGCCGGAGGCGATGCGGGGCTTCGGGCTGGACGACACCTCCACCGCGGCGGGCTACCTGCAGGGTGCGGTGTTCGGGCTGCTCGTGCCGCTGCTGGTCACCTTCTACGGGGCGGCGACCGGTGCCCGGATGATCGCTGCCGACGAGGAATCGGGCTACCTGGACCTGCTGCTGGCGCACCCGATCGGGCGGGCCCGGCTGCTGCTGCACCGCTACGCCGCCCTCGCCGTGGGTGCCGTGGGGATCTCCGCGGCTGTCCTGGTTGCCGTGCTCGCCGTGCGGACGTCCGCCGGCCTGGACGCGATCAGCGTCGTCAACTTCATGGCCCAGGCGGTCAACCTGGCGCTGCTCGGTCTGTTCTTCGGCGCGCTCGGAATGGCCCTCGGCGCGGCCACCGGGCAGAGCCGGGCCGCCGTCTTCGGCCTCACCGCCGGACTGGGGGTGCTCGGTTACGCCCTGAACGGCTTCGCACCGCAGCTCGGCGCTGAGTGGTCGCGCCACCTCACCCCATTCCACTACTACCTCGGCGGGGAGCCGCTACGGTACGGCTTCGCACCCGTCGACCCAGTCGTCCTGGCCACCGCCACGGCCGTCCTGCTGGGAGTGGGCATCCTGCGGTTCGCGCGTCGCGACCTCGGTCGCTGAGCCTGGAAGTAGGGGCCCCGTCAACGCCTCGCGTCAGACCGGGGCCCTGCTGACACCGCACCCGCCTTGGGCCTGGCTGCCGCCGGGACTCGCGCGGCGGCCGTCCGGCGGCGTAGCCTACTGGCGAGTAGGGTTCGGGCAACAGTTTCAGAGGAGGCCGATCGTGCAGAGTGTCCGGCGGGTCGCGGTCATCGGCGGCAACCGCATCCCCTTCGCCCGGTCCAACTCCCGCTACGCGAACGCGTCCAACTCGGACATGCTGGGCGCGGCGCTGGACGGGCTGGTGGCCCGGTTCGGCCTGGCCGGGCAGCGGGTCGGCGAGGTGGTCGCCGGCGCGGTGCTCAAGCACGCGAAGGACTTCAACCTGACCCGCGAGGTGGTGCTCGGCTCGAAGCTCGACCCGCACACCCCGGCGTACGACATCCAGCAGGCCTGCGGCACCGGCCTGGAGGCGGCCATCCTGGTCGCCAACAAGATCGCCCTCGGCCAGATCGAGGTGGGCATCGCCGGCGGCGTCGACACCACCTCCGACGCGCCGCTCGCGGTCAACGAGGACATGCGCCGCACGCTGCTCAAGCTCAACTCCGCCCGCACCCTCGGCGAGCGGTTGAAGATCGCCGCCAAGCTGCGGCCGCACCAGCCGTTCAAGCCGGAGATCCCGCGCAACGCCGAGCCGCGTACCGGGCTGTCGATGGGTGAGCACGCCGCGCAGACGGCGGTGCGCTGGCAGATCGACCGGCAGGCGCAGGACGAGTTGGCGCTCCGCTCGCACCAGCGGCTCGCCGCCGCGTACGACAAGGGTTTCTTCGACGACCTGATCACGCCGTACCTGGGGCTGACCCGGGATGCGAACCTCCGCCCGGACACCACCCTGGAGAAGCTGGGCTCGCTCAAGCCGGTCTTCGGCGCCAAGGGCCCGGACGCCGACCAGGCGACCATGACCGCGGGCAACTCCTCCCCGCTCACCGACGGTGCGTCGGCGGTGCTGCTCGCGTCGGAGGAGTGGGCCCGGGAGCACCACCTGCCGGTGCTGGCCTGGTTCTCCTGGTCCGAGGTTGCCGCCGTCGACTTCGTGCACGGCGACGAGGGGCTGCTGATGGCCCCCGCGTACGCGGTGCCCCGGATGCTCGCCCGGGCCGGGCTGACGCTGCAGGACTTCGACTACTACGAGATCCACGAGGCGTTCGCCTCGCAGGTGCTGGCCACCCTCGCCGCCTGGGAGTCGCCGGAGTTCTGCAAGGACCGGCTGGGCCTGGACGCCCCGCTCGGACCCATCGACCGCGACAAGCTCAACGTCAACGGCTCCTCGCTGGCCGCCGGGCACCCGTTCGCCGCCACCGGCGGCCGGATCGTCGCCACCCTGGCGAAGCTGCTCGCCGAGAAGGGGAGCGGCCGGGGGCTGATCTCCATCTGCGCGGCGGGCGGGCAGGGTGTCACCGCGATCCTAGAGCGCTGACCGTTCCGCGTGGCTACCTGCTCGTCCACGGGACGAGCGGGTAGCGGTCCCCCTTTCGGTGGCAAAGGGCACAAAGCCTCACATTCTCGCCCCGCTCTCCCGACGATGAAGGCGTTGACCGTCCTTCACCGGGAGGTTCGTCGTGGACCGCAGACGCTGGCTGCTCGCCCTGCTCTCCGGCGCGGCGCTGATCCTCTTCCCCGGGCCCGCGGATCAGGCCACCGCGCCCGACGTGGTCGCGCGGGCCGGCACCCACCCCGACGACGGCGCACCGGAAGCGGGCGACACCGGCGGCCGGCCCGGCGACCCGCCTGGTCTCCGTCCCGGCGCCGACCAACCGCAGCCGCCGGCCGGGCCGAGCCTCTGCCGTCCCGGCCTGCCGCCGAACGCGCCGCCGACCACCCGGTACCTCGACGACAACCCGCTGCTCGGCCCCGCCCGGTTGCCCACCGCGTCGCCGCTCGGGCCGCTGCTCGCCGGCTACCAGCGCTTCGGCGGGCTGACCGAGAGCCGGTTCCTGGCCCG
Organism: Micromonospora sp. U56; assembly: GCF_018070095.1. NCBI lineage: Bacteria > Bacillati > Actinomycetota > Actinomycetes > Micromonosporales > Micromonosporaceae > Micromonospora > Micromonospora sp. U56. The sequence goes on along the minus strand of NZ_JAGPYL010000003.1, from coordinate 171,349 downwards.
GTACACCACCGGCACCCCCGCCGGGTACGTCTTCCCGCCGGCCCACGGCTTCGTCGTGAACCTGACCGTGCAGTGGCTGGTCGACCACCGGTTCCTGGTGGAGGAGTCTCTGGCCGGCGGGGTGTGCCTGACCGACAGCGTGCCACGGCGGGGTGGCGCGGGTGGCGGCCTTCCCGTCGTACACGTCTGCTGACCCGGCGGGGGGTCACTGCAGCGGTGCCCGCCGAAGCGGCCGGTGCGGAGCGGGAGGTCGGGAGTGGATCGACACGAGGTGCGCAACGCCCTGCTAACGACGGGACTGTCGCCGGACGCCTTCGAGCTGGAGGGGGTGCACGAGCACGTGCCGGTGCCGCCCGACTTCTGGTTCCTGCGCCGGTCGGCGGGTGGGCGCTGGGAGATCGGCCTGTACGAGCGCGGGACGCGGGACGTGCGGCAGGTCTTCGACACCGAGGAGGAGGCGTGCGCGGGACTGTGGCGGGCGCTCACCGGCCGCCCCGCGCCGTCCTGACCGCCGCCTCCCGACGTTGATCCATTCCATGTCGGCGAGGTGGCGGTGTCGGAGGCCTCCTCAATCCGCCGTATCGCTGACGTCGAGTTGATGCACGTCGGCCGATAGCAGCCAGCCGAGGAAGCGGGCGTACAGGTCTGCGGCAGGGTGGTGGCGCAGGTCGGAGGAGGCGTCCACCAGTTGCAGGCCGAGGTATACGCCGAGGGCCGCGCGGTTCCCCGCGTAGTCGCTGAGCAGCCTTTGTCGCCGGTCCGGGCAGGGCCACGGCCGACTGCAATCGGCGCACTCCCATCCGGGACGGACCGGTACATGGGCCGGAGCGCGGACCGGCCGGACCCGGGCCGCGTCCAGGCGGGCGAGTACCCGGCGCTGACGCGGCCCGGAGGGGTGCCCCAGCTCGACGCCGCGCAGGTGGATCCAGACGCCGTCGCTGTGCCGCTCCCGGCGACCCACCTCCACGATCCGCAGGGCGAGCATGCCCAGCCCGTAGCAGTAGTGCTGCTCGGACAGCTCCACCACATCGCCCACCCGGAAAGGGATCGGCGGACCTGCCGTCACGGTGTCACCCAGGCGTCCGACCCAGCGGCGGGTGTACCCAGTCGGAGCATCCAAACGAAGGTCAGCAGCGGCGCGCGCCGGGGCATCGTCCGCCGCTGCGGCCCGAACCACCCCCGGCAGCCGGCCCGCCGACGCCGCGGCTCTTCAGCGGGAAGCACCGGCCGACCGAGGTCGACCAGGCGGTTAGCCGCCGCGTTCGCCGGCCGGCATGGCCCGGGGACCAGGCAGACCACGCAGAGGTTGGCCTCCCGATCGGGTACGTGGCTGGTCAGGATCTCGCGCGCCGCCTCCGCTTCCGCCTCGTCGCGCTGCCATCGCTGGCTGGTCGTTGATTGGTAGACGCCCATTCCTCACTCCTGTCGGCGAGGGGCGGGCGCACGGCTTAACTCGGGCCGTGTGCCCGCCCCGTCACGGGCCGGCGTTGGTCGTGGGGTGGACCGCGACGCCGGTGTTGGCCGGAAGCCGTTACGGACGGACGCGCCACGCCACCGCCCCGGTACGCGCGAACGCCGCCGGGTGGTAGACAGGAGGGGAGTCGTTCCCCGGGACGCGATCCGCCGTGACTGCTCCCCTCGACTCGTCTCGGACCGGGAGTGGGAGAGGCCGCCAAACCGACCCACCCCGGTCCGTCTCTTTTGTGGAGCACCTTACTGCTACTCGAATAAGGCGACAAGGATGAAGTGTTGCGCCACGCTGTATGGCGAGGTCTACCCTTGCCCGCAGACCACATGAACAGGAGGCAGGGGTGAGCGGTCCCGAGTGGCTCAGCGTGTCGATGCCCTATGTCGTCCCCCGATCTCCGCAGGCCGGGGACGCGTGGGCTGAGGACGCGGCTCAGCAGGGTGGTGTGGGCACGCAACGTCTGCTCGACGTGGCTGAGGTGGTACCTACGGTCGAGGTGGCCGAGGCTCTGCAAATGGAGCCGGGTGCGCCGGTGGTCGTCCGCAGGCGGTTGATGCTGTTGAACGACCAGCCGGTGGAGCTGACCGACTCGTACTACCCCGGGTACATCGCGAGCGGCACTGCTCTCGCTGAGCCTCGCAAGATTCGCGGTGGTGCCATCGGACTGCTGGCCGAGTTGGGCTATCGTCCCGGTCAGGTGCGGGAGGACGTCTACACGCGGGAACCTGATGCGATCGAGCGGGAAGTGCTCAACCTGACGGGGCAGGAGTGGGTGCTCGGCCTGACGCGCCTGCTCAGCACCCGGGAGGGTGTGCCGATCGAGGTCAGCGTGATGACGATGGTGCCGCAGGGTCGGCGTCTGCGGTACGAGTTGACGGTCGACTAGCGGAGCGGGGAGGCGACATGGCCAGCGGAAGCGACCCTCGCCCTCGCCACGAGCAGGTCGCCGCCGACCTCCGCGCCCGCATCATGTCCGGTGAGCTGCCGGCCGGGTCTCAGTTGCCCTCGATTCCGACGTTGGTCACGCGCTATTCCGCCGCGACGGCCACCGTCCAGCGAGCCCTGGCCGCGCTCAAGGCGGAGGGATCGGTCTACAGCGAGGTGGGCAAGGGCGTCTACGTCCGGGACCGGCCACCGCTCGTGGTGGAGGCGTCGTCTTACCTCACGCCCTCTCCCGGCGGATACGCCTACCGTCTCCTCGGCGTCTCAGAGGTCGTTCCGCCGCTTGAGGTGGCGCTGGCACTCCACCTTGCCGAGGGCGAGAAGGTTGTCCTCCGTCACCGTCTGCTGCTCCACGGCGGTGAACCGGTCGAACTGTCCTGGTCGTACTACCCGAGTTCGATAGCCCATGGGACGGAACTGGCGGAGCGCAAGAAGATCATTGGTGGAGCCGCCCGCGTGCTGTCGGATCTCGGTCGTCCACAGCGGAGCCTGCTCGACCGCGTGTCGGCGCGGATGCCTACCGCCGAGGAGGTCGAGGCGTTGGCCCTGCCTCCCTACGTCCCGGTATTGCGTCAGCTTCGGGCGATCCATTCGGACGGAGATCGCCCCGTCGAGGTGTCCGTCCTCATCAAGGGAAGCCATCTGCACGAGCTGCGCTATCAGCTGCCCGTCCTGCCTGACGAGGGCTGACCAGACGTAGCGAGTCGGGCGGAATGGCCAGGGACCCTACCTGGTGCCCGATTGGTGTGCGAGCGGCCGGAATCATGAGCTGCGTCGGCATCTGCCTGGACCCCGACAGGGTGAAGGCGCTTCAAGCCTGACGACCTGCCCGGCGTGGCCAGCGCATCCGCATACGAGAGAATGAGGCACGTGACGACGATCCCGAACGTGCTCGCCAACCGGTACGCCTCACCCGAGCTGGTCGCCCTCTGGTCACCGGAGGAGAAGGTACGGCTGGAACGGCGGCTCTGGCTCGCCGTACTGAAGGCCCAGCGCGACCTCGGCGTGGCCGTGCCGGACGGGGTGGTCGAGGCGTACGAGCGGGTGGTCGATGACGTCGACCTGGCCTCGATCGCCGAGCGGGAGCGGGTCACCCGGCACGACGTGAAGGCCCGGATCGAGGAGTTCAGCGCGCTCGCCGGGCACGAGCACGTGCACAAGGGGATGACCTCCCGGGACCTCACCGAGAACGTCGAGCAGCTCCAGGTGCGCCGCTCGCTGGAGCTGATCCGGGACCGCGTCGTCGCCGCCCTGGCCCGGCTGGCCTGGCTCGCCCACGAGCACTCCGGACTGGTGATGACCGGGCGCTCGCACAACGTCGCCGCGCAGGCCACCACGCTGGGCAAGCGTTTCGCGTCGGCGGCCGAGGAGCTGCTGATCGCGTACGAGCGGCTGGAAGACCTGATCAGCTGGTACCCGTTGCGCGGGATCAAGGGCCCGGTCGGCACCGCCGCCGACCAGCTCGACCTCTTCGACGGCGACGCGGAGAAGGTGGCCGAACTGGAGCGCCGGGTGGCCGGGCACCTCGGGTTCAACCGGGTGCTGGACAGCGTCGGGCAGGTCTACCCGCGCTCGATCGACGTGGCGGTGCTCGCGGCGCTCTCCCAGGTCGCCGCCGCGCCGTCCTCGCTGGCCACCACGATCCGGCTGATGGTCGGCCAGGAGCTGGTCACCGAGGGCTTCAAGCCCGGCCAGGTGGGCTCCAGCGCGATGCCGCACAAGATGAACACCCGCTCGTCGGAGCGGGTGAACGGCTTCGCCGTGATCATCCGGGGCTACCTGTCGATGGTCGGCGAGCTGGCCGGCGACCAGTGGAACGAGGGGGACGTCTCCTGCTCGGTGGTCCGCCGGGTGGCCCTGCCGGACGCGTTCTTCGCCGCCGACGGGCTCTTCCAGACCTTCCTCACCGTGCTGGACGAGTTCGGGGCGTACCCGGCGGTGATCAACCGGGAACTGGAGCGGTTCCTGCCCTTCCTGGCCACCACCAAGATCCTGGTGGCGGCGGTACGCCGGGGCGTCGGCCGCGAGGTCGCCCACGAGGTGATCAAGGAGCACGCGGTCGCCGTGGCGCTCGCCATGCGGGAGAAGGGCGCCGCCGAGAACGACCTCTTCGACCGCCTCGCCGCCGACGGTCGCCTCGGCCTGACCCGCGCCGAGATCGACGCCCTGGTCGCCGACCCCACCACCTTCACCGGCGCCGCCCAGGCCCAGGTCGACGCGGTCACCAAGCGCATCACCGCGGTCGTGACGGCCCATCCCGAGGCCGCCACCTACTCCCCGCCGCCCATCCTCTGACCCTCGGCGGTCGCCTCCGTCTGCGGCGTGTCGCGGTGTCCGGGCCGGACGACACCCCGACACGCCGCAAGCCGAGTGGATCAGGTGGGGCGTCGCCGGCCCGGTCAGGAGTTGCGGGTGGGGGTGTCGGCGGCGGAGGAGAGGTTGGGGGCGCTCGCCGGCTCCGCGATGCCGCCGGGGGCCTCGGTGAAGCCGGGCTCCTGGGCGGTCTCCGCCGCGACCAGCGGCTGGTCGCTCGGCATGACGTCGGGCACCTTGGGTACGACGATCACCGCCGTGCCGTACGCGCAGATCTCCATCCACATCTCGCCGCAGTCGCGGCTGTCGAAGCGCATCCCCACCACGGCGTTCGCGCCGAGCCGGAGGGCCTCCTCGCCGAGCCGGGCCACCGAGTCGGTCCGCCACCGCGTGAGGTTGTCCGGCGCCATCGGGTCGTACGCGCCACCGCGCAGGTTCTTGACCCCCTCGCGGTACGGGTTGCGCGTCCGGGCCATCGATGAGACCACTTCGCCGAGGATCTGGCGGATCTCGTAGCCAGGCAGTTGATCCGTCGTCACGACCAGCACGGTTCCGATGCTGTCAGTCCACGCCCGGGCCGTTCGCGAGCCGTGTTCACCTGATCGGATGCTGCAAAACGAGGCGGCGCGGACGGCGGGCGCTCGGCCGGCCATCCGCGCCGCCACGGCGCTAACCGTCAGACACCGGAAACCGAGGTGATCCAGGCCCGGTTGTACGCGACGCTGCCGTAGTTCTGGATGCTCACGCCGTCGGCGGTGGAGGCCACCCCGACCTGCCGGCCGTTGTAGAACTGCGGGCCGCCGGAGTCACCGCGCCAGGCGTTGCCGCTGATCTCGGTGCTGCGGATCGCCTGCCCGCCGTACGCGTCGGTCACGTTGTTGCTGGTCACCTGGACCGAGGCGGTCTTGAGCTGGCTGGAGGCCGAGCAGCCGCTGTAGCAGGTCATGCCCCAGCCGTAGATCGTGTTGGTGGAGCCGACCGGCGGGTTGCTGCTGGCCAGCGTCACCGCGCTGGTGGTGACCGGGCTGGACAGGCGCATCAGGGCGAGGTCGTAGCGGGTGTAGGTGGCGCTGACCGTACGGGTGACGCCGCCGGAGGAGCGGTAGACGCTGCCCACCCGGACGGACATCGAGCCGCTGATGCAGTGCCGGGCGGTGAGCACCCACTGCGCCGAGATCACGCTGCCGGAGCAGGTGAACGAGCCGTTGCTGAACACCGCCGCGGCCCACGGCGCGGAGGAGACGGTGCTGCCGCCGATGATCGGCTCGGGGCCGGCCGGGGCGGCGGTGGCGCCGGAGGCGGTGGCGAGGACGCCGGCGAGCGCGGTGGTCAGCACCGCGAGCAGGGGGCGGAGGCGCATGGGGGAACTCCTTGGTCGGGGGGCCCGGGGTCGCCGGGGAGGCGGCCTCGGCGGGTGGGGGTGACCCGCCGGGGACGTCGAAAGCATCGACATCTGCCGATGTAGGCTAGAGCCCGCGAGTCCCGTTCACAAGAGTTAATCGAGATTAACGGATGTGACGCCGCGGCCTCGGGGCCTGCTCGTCCGTGTTTGTCGGGAACCGGTCAGCCCTGGCGAACTCTTCCCGGGATTTGCCTGGTCAGCGGGGTGGCGACGGCGGTCCGTCGACGCAGCAGGCAACGAAACCGCATCGGCCCGGCAACGAACACGCATCGGCCCTCCGTCGGGGCGCGTCGTTATGTCGATCACTGCCTGAACTGCCCCCGGCCGGTGCGTCCGGACCGGAATCTGCCAGGTACGCTGGCTGCGCTCGCCCGTAGTGGGCCGGCACCCAACTGCGTACACAGTCAGGAGTGCCCAGTGCCTCGCGTCGTCGTCGACGTCATGCTCAAGCCCGAGATCCTCGATCCTCAGGGCCAGGCCGTCGCAAACGCGCTGCCGCGGCTCGGCGTCAGTGACGTCGCCTCTGTCCGGATCGGCAGGCGGATCGAGATCGAGTTTACTGGCGAACCGGACCTGGACCGGGCCCGCGAGATCGCCGACAAGCTGCTCGCCAACCCCGTCATCGAGGACTTCACCGTCCGAGTGGTCGAGGCGGACGAGACCGTGGACGCACACTCGTGACCGCCCGCGTCGGTGTGGTGACCTTCCCCGGTTCGCTGGACGACGGGGACGCGGCCCGGGCCGTACGGATCGCCGGGGCCGAGCCGGTCCGGCTCTGGCACGGTGACGCGGAGCTGCACGGGGTGGACGCCGTCGTCCTCCCGGGTGGTTTCTCTTACGGCGACTACCTGCGCTGCGGCGCCATCGCCCGGTTCGCCCCGGTGATGGACCGGATCGTGGACGCGGCCCGGGGCGGCCTGCCGGTGCTCGGTATCTGCAACGGCTTCCAGATCCTCTGCGAGGCCCACCTGCTGCCCGGCGCGCTCACCCGCAACCAGCACCTGCACTTCCGCAACCGGGACCAGATCCTGCGCGTCGAGTCGACCGGCACCGCCTGGACGAACGCCTTCCAGGCCGGTCAGGAGATCCTGATCCCGGTCAAGAACGGCGAGGGCTGCTACGTCGCGGACACCGCGACCCTGGACGAGCTGGAGGGCGAGGGGCGCGTCGTCGCCCGCTACGTCGGTGGCAACCCCAACGGGTCGCTGCGCGACATCGCCGCGATCACCAACCCCGCCGGCAACGTGGTCGGCATCATGCCGCACCCCGAGCACGCGGTGGAGGCGCTCACCGGCCCCTCCCTGGACGGTCTCGGCTTCTTCACCTCGGTGCTCAAGCACCTGGTGGGGGCGCCGGCGTGACCGTGCGCGGCGGGATCATCGGTCGGCTCCCCCGCCCGACGGGCGGCCACGAGCGCAGCGAGGAGACGTCATGACCACCCATCCGGACCCGGTCGTACGGGAGACACCGGGCACCTTCCCGGCCGCCCCGACTGAGCCGCGCGCGGCAACCGTGGTGCCGCAGGGCGGCCCGGCCGACGCGGGCCGGCACGCCGGCTCGGCGCCGGCCGCCGACTGGACCGCCGGTGTGGACACCGTGTCGCAGGCCGCCGGCACTCCCGAGGAGCTCCAGCCGTACGCCGAGCTGGGCCTGCGGGACGACGAGTACGACCGGATCCGGGACATCCTCGGCCGCCGCCCCACCCAGTCCGAGCTGGCCATGTACTCGATCATGTGGAGCGAGCACTGCTCCTACAAGTCGAGCAAGGTGCACCTGCGCCAGTTCGGCGAGAAGGCCCCGCCGAGCGACCGGCTGCTCGCCGGCATCGGTGAGAACGCCGGCGTCGTGCGGATCTCCGACGAGCTGGCGGTGACCTTCAAGGTCGAGTCGCACAACCACCCGAGCTTCGTCGAGCCGTACCAGGGCGCGGCGACCGGCGTCGGCGGCATCGTCCGGGACATCCTCGCCATGGGCGCCCGCCCGGTCGCCGTGATGGACCCGCTGCGCTTCGGCGCGGCCGACCACCCGGACACCGCCCGGGTGCTGCCCGGCGTGGTGGCCGGCGTCGGCGGCTACGGCAACTGCCTCGGCCTGCCCAACATCGGCGGCGAGCTGGTCTTCGACCCCTGCTACCAGGGCAACCCGCTGCTCAACGCGCTCTGCCTCGGCGTGCTGCCGGTCGACCGGCTGCAGAAGAAGGACGCCACCGGCCCGGGCAACATCGTGGTGCTGCTCGGCGCCAAGACCGGCCGGGACGGCATCGGCGGCGTGTCGGTGCTGGCCAGCGCCACCTTCGACGAGGGCAGCGAGCAGCGCCGCCCGTCCGTGCAGGTGGGTGACCCGTTCACCGAGAAGCTGCTGATCGAGGCCTGCCTGGAGCTGTACGACGCCGAGCTGGTCGTCGGCATCCAGGACCTGGGCGGCGCCGGCCTGACCTGCGCGCTCACCGAGACCGCCGCCTCCGCCGGCACCGGCATGCGGGTGTGGCTGGAGCGGGTGCCGCTGCGCGAGCCCTCGATGGAGCCGCACGAGATCCTGGCCAGCGAGTCCCAGGAGCGGATGCTGCTGGTCGTCGCCCCGGAGAAGCTGGAGGCGGTGCTCAAGACCGCCGACAAGTGGGGCGTGCTGGCCACCGCGATCGGCGAGGTCACCGCGCCGTCCCCGGACGGGCAGCCGGGCCGGCTGCTGGTCACCTGGAACGATCACGTGGTGGTCGACGTGCCGCCGGGTTCGCTGGTGGACGACGGCCCGGTCTACGCCCGCCCGATGCGCGAGCCGGCCGACCTGATCCTGCTCCAGGCCGACCGGGCCGAGACGCTGCCCCGGCCGAGCACGCCGGAGGCGCTGCGGGAGACCCTGCTCCGCATGATCGCGTCGCCGAACCTGGCCGACAAGACCTGGGTCACCGAGCAGTACGACCGGTACGTGCTGGGCAACACCGTGCTCGCCCAGCCGGAGGACTCCGGCGTGATCCGGATCGACGAGCGCACCGGCCTCGGGGTGGCCCTGTCGGTGGACGGCAACGGCCGGTACGCCCGCCTCGACCCGTACAACGGGACGAAGCTGGCGCTGGCCGAGGCGTACCGGAACGTGGCGGTGACCGGCGCGAAGCCGATCGCCGTGACCAACTGCCTCAACTTCGGCTCGCCGGAGGACCCGGGCGTGATGTGGCAGTTCGCCGAGGCCGTGCGCGGCCTGGCGGACGGCTGCCTCGAGCTGGGCATCCCGGTGACCGGCGGCAACGTCAGCTTCTACAACCAGACCGGCGCCGCCGCGATCCACCCGACCCCGGTGGTCGGCGTGCTCGGCGTGCTGGACAACGTCGCCGACCGGGTGCCGATGGGCTTCGCCCCGCGGGCCGGTGGCGACCACGACCAGCTCTTCCTGCTCGGTGACACGCACGTCGAGCTCTCCGGCTCGGAGTGGGCCTGGGTGACCCACGAGCACCTGGGCGGCATGCCGCCGCAGGTCGACCTGGCCCGCGAGCGGGTGCTGGCCGAGCTGATGGCCGAGGCGGCCCGGGTGGGTCACCTCAGCTCCGCGCACGACCTCTCCGACGGTGGTCTCGCCCAGAGCCTGGTCGAGTCCTGCCTGCGGCGCGGGGTCGGCGCCCGGATCGCCGTGCCGGAGCGGTTCGCCGACGGTTCGCTGCCGTTCGTCTTCCTGTTCAGCGAGTCGGCCGGCCGGGTGCTGGTCTCGGTGCCGCGCGGTCGCGAGAAGGCGTTCACCGCCCTCTGCGGTGAGCGCGGTGTGCCGTGGGAGCTGATCGGCGTGACCGACCCGGCGGGCGGCGCCCTCGAGGTGCACGGCCAGTTCCGGATCGGCCTCGACGAGCTGCGCGAGGTGCACACCGCCACCCTGCCGCGGCTCTTCGGCGGCGCCGAGGCAGCCCAGGTCGAGGTCGAGGCGACCCGGACCGGCACCACCACCGTCGCGCCGGCCACCGCCGTGCAGGCGGTGGACGTGCCGACCGCCGCCGACGCGGAGGCCGAGCGGGCCGAGGCCGACGAGGACGCGCGGCCGGAGCCGGCCGCCGCCGACGAGTCGCCCCGGTCCGAGACCGGCGTCGCCGAAGGCACCGTCGCCGAGCCCACCGCCGTCGAGGCGGCGGAGCGGGAGCGTCCGACCACGGAGGTCACCGCAGATGCGACGGCTCCCGACGCTCCGGCGGCCCCGTCCGACGAGGGTGACGACGAGCGGTCCTCCGCGCCCGATAAGCGCTGAGGCGTTGGCCGGGGCCATCTACGCCCAACCCGGTGCCGGCGCCCGGTTCGACTGGGGGCTGACCGGGGCTGCCGAACTCGGCCGGGTCTGCGCCGTGCTGGTGGTGGTGGACGTGCTCTCGTTCACCACCGCCGTCGAGGTGGCGGTCGGCCGGGGCATGCGGGTGCACCCGTTCCCCTGGAATGAGCAGGCGGCGGACTTCGCGCGGCGGGTCGGCGCGGTCGCCGCGGTCGGCCGCCGGCAGGCCACCCCGGAGCACCCGTGGTCGCTCTCGCCGGCGGCCTTGAGCACGGCGCCGGTCGTCACCGACCTGGTGCTGCCGTCGCCGAACGGCTCCGCCATCAGCGCCGCCGCCAGCGCCACCGGCCTGCCGGTGGTCGCGGCGTGCCTGCGCAACGCCCGCGCCGTTGGGCGTTGGCTGCGCCGCCAGGGGTACGGCTCGACCGACGCCCCGGTGGGCGTGGTGGCCGCCGGTGAACGCTGGCCGGACGGCTCGCTGCGCCCCTGCGTGGAGGACCAGCTGGGCGCGGCGAGCGTGCTGGACGCTCTCTCCGGCGTACCGGGTGGGCTCTCGGTGGAGGCGGCGATGGCGCTCGCCGCGCTGGCCAGCACCCCTGACGTTCCGGCGGCCGTGCGCGGCTGCGTCTCCGGCCGGGAGCTGATCGAGGGCGGCTTCGCCGGCGACGTGGAGGTCGCCGTGCGGGTCGGCGTCTCCGAGGTGGTGCCGCTGCTGCGTCAGGGCGTCTTCTCCGCCGCCTGACCAGGCAATGCGAAAGGGCCGCCCGGTGCTCCGGGCGGCCCTTTACACGTCGGTTCCTGGGGTCAGTCGTCCAGCCAGTCGAGGCGACGACCGCCACGGTCCTGCTGTGGCGCCGCGTCCGGCCGCCCCCGACCCGCCTGGGCCTGGTCGCCGTAGTAGCCGCCGCCCTGCTGCGGGTCGTAGCCCCGGTCGTCGTACCCGCCGGTGCGCTGCTGCGGCGGCTCCTGGTCGTAGCCGCCCTGCTGGCCGTAGCCACCCTGGCCGGCGCCGTAGCCGCCGGCCGGCTGCTCGTAGCCGCCGCCCTGCTGGTCGTACCCGCCCTGGCCGGCGCCGTAGCCGCCGCCCTGCTGGTCGTAGCCGCCCTGCGCTGCGCCGTAGCCGTTGTCGTAGCCCGGCTGCTGGCCGCCGGCGTCGTAGCCGCCGCCCGGCCCGCCGTAGCCGTTGCCGCCGCCGTAGCCGCCGGCCGGTTCCTGGCCCCGGCCGTACGGCGCCGGGTCCGGCTGGCCGTAGCCGTTGCTCTGGTCGGGCTGGTAGGTGCTGGTCGGGTAGGGGTCGGCCGCCGGGGCGTACGCGCCGGTGCTCTCCCCGGTGTACCGGCCGGTGGGCTCGTCGTAGCGCTCGCCGTAGCCGCCAGCCTGCTCCTGGCCGGCGTAGCCGGGGCCGCCGGCCGGAGCGCCGTAGTCCCGGCTGCCGTAGCCGCCGCCGGAGGCGGGAGCGTTGCCGTAGCCGCCGGCCGCCGCGCCGGCCGCGCCGTAACCGGCGTCGGCGGACGGGGCGCCGCCGTAGCCGCCACCTGAGGCGGGAGCGTTGCCGTAGCCGCCGCCGGAGGCGGGAGCGTTGCCGTAGCCGCCCTGCTGGCCGTAGCCGCCCTGGGCGGGCTCGTCGCCGTAGCCGCTGCCGGCCCAGCCGCCCGCCGCGGCACCCGCGGCGCCGTACGGCTGCGGCGGAGCCCCGTACGGGTCCGGCGGGACGTCGTCCACGACCGGACGGTGCATCATGGTCGGCGCGTCGCTGAGCGAGGTGCCGCCGACCATGGTCGGGTCCGGCCCGGCCGCCCCGACCCGGTTGACCACGCGGGTCTGGTCGTCGGCCCCCCGGAACGCGCCCCGCGCGCCGGGAACCGCGCCTGCGGCGGCGCCGGCCGGGGCGTCGTCGTCCTCCTCGTCGGCGTTCTTGCGCCGCATCCAGAGCAGCACGATCGTGCCGACGCCGGCCGCGACGAGCAGGCCGCCGAGCAGGATGATGATGAACGAGGTGGCGCCGCCGCCGTCGGACGCGGCCTGGGACTGCCCGGGAGCGGCCGCCTCGGCGCTCTCCTCGGCATCCTCGTCGGTTGCCTCGTCGGTGGGCAGTGGCTCCTCGGTCGCCGACGGCGTGGCGCTCGGGGAGACCTCGACCTTGATCGCCAGGGCGATCCGCTGGCTGGTCAGGCTCTGCCCGGCGCTCGCGTTGACCGTCCTGGTCGCGACGATGTTGTCCTTGCTCGCGCCGAGGTCGATCCGGCCCGGGCTGATCGGCTGCGAGCTGGAGCCGCTGAAGCGGTAGTTGCCGCTGCCGTCGCTGGTGGTCTGGTACTGGTGGCCCTGCGAGTCGCGCAGCATCACCACGGCGTTGGGCACCGCGTCGCTGTTGGCGGCCACCACCACCTTGCCGGAGACCAACTTGACCGTCTGGTTCTGCGGCGGGGTGGTCGGCGGCGCAGCCTTGGCGTTCACGGTGACGCTGAGCGGCTTGGAGTCGGAGCCCCCGTCGCCCTCGACGCGCACGGTCGCCCGGGTCCCGTTGGCTGCCGGCGCGTCGTCACTGGCCGACAGGGTCAAGGTCACCCGCTGCGGCCCGGGAATCAGGCCGAAGTCGACCTCCCCGCAGCCGCCGCAGGACACGCCTTGCGGAAGACCGGTGACGCTGACGTTCGCCGTCTTCTCGCCGTCGTCCGGATTGACCTGGACGCTGATGCGGCTGCTGCGGCCGGCGTCGATGGTGACCGAGCCGTCGGACGAAGTGATCTTGGCCGCGAGGGCCGGTGTGGCGGGGACGGTGAGCAGGGCGCCGGCAACCAGCGCTACGACCACACCGGCCCGCTGCTTCCAGGCACGTCGGTGTGTTGACACGTCCACCGCCTTCCGGACTGACTTCCCGGGCCGGGTGGGCCCGGAATCATCACGGTACGAATACGCCGTCGGCAACTATGCCTTGTCTGACCGGATCAGCGCGACCCAGGGCCAGCGTCGCGGACGCCGCCGCCGAGTCGTATCGTCCCGTCGTGTCCTCTCCGCACATTAAGTCCGCCGCGGTCGCGGCGGCGTTGTCGGCGCTCGACGAGGGGCGTACGCCCGAACGGCCGGTGTACCGAGAGGCGGTCCGTGCCTTGTTGACCGCCCTCGCGGAGCGCGCCCCCGGCCGATCGGTGGAGGTGCGTGTCCCACCTTACGGTGCAGTTCAGTGCCTTCCGGGCCCCCGACACACCCGGGGCACCCCGCCGAACGTGGTCGAGATGGATCCGGCGACCTGGTTGGCGCTGGCGACCGGACGGCTCTCGTGGGCCGAAGCCGTCACCGAGGGTCGCGTACAGGTGAGTGGGAACCGGGCGGACCTCTCCGCGCATCTACCCCTCTAGCAGCGACTCCACGGCCGTCACGGTGACGCGGTGGAGCTAAATCGTGACTATCTGTATCGACTGCCATTCGCGTACACTGTCAGGCGACGACAGTGGTCCCGGCCGAGGAACGCGGATCAGCACCTCTGATTCCGCCAGGCCAGTTCCAGACCAGCATGAGGGAGCGGCAGGGTGCCCCGAGGCGACGGCCGGCTGAGCCACGACCTTGATCCCCAACGACCCGGCCCGCAGGACGCCTGTGGCGTCTTCGGTGTCTGGGCCCCCGGCGAAGAGGTCGCCAACCTGACCTACTTCGGCCTCTACGCCCTCCAGCACCGGGGTCAGGAGGCCGCCGGCATCGCGGTGAGCGACGGTTCCGGTGTCGTGGTCTACAAGGATCTCGGTCTGGTGGCCCAGGTCTTCGACGAGCCGACGCTGGCGAGCCTGCGCGGCCATGTCGCGATCGGGCACGCCCGTTACTCCACCACCGGCGGCTCGACCTGGGAGAACGCCCAGCCGACCATCCGGTCCACCACCTCCGGCATCACCATCGCGCTGGCCCACAACGGCAACCTGGTCAACACCGCCGAGCTGCAGAAGGAGGTCGCCGAGCGGGGTCTGGTCGCCGACGGCGCCACCAACGACACCTCGCTGGTGACCATGCTGCTGGCCAGCCGCCCCGACCTGTCCGTGGAGGCCGCCGCGCTGGAGGTGCTGCCGCAGCTGCGGGGCGCGTTCAGCTTCGTCTTCATGGACGAGTCGACGCTCTACGCGGCCCGGGACCCGCACGGCGTACGCCCGCTGGTGCTCGGCCGGCTGGAGCGCGGCTGGGTGGTGGCCAGCGAGACGGCCGCGCTGGACATCGTCGGCGCCAGCGTGGTCCGCGAGGTCGAGCCGGGTGAGCTGATCGCCATCGACGCCGACGGGCTGCGGTCGGCCCGGTTCGCCGCGCCGGAGCCCAAGGGCTGCCTCTTCGAGTACGTCTACATCGCCCGCCCGGACGCGACCATCGCCGGGCGCAACGTGCACTCCGCCCGGGTGCAGATCGGTCGTCAGCTCGCCAAGGAGCACCCGGTCGAGGCCGACCTGGTGATCCCGGTGCCGGAGTCCGGCACCCCGGCCGCGATCGGGTACGCCGAGGAGTCCGGCATCACCTACGGCGCCGGCCTGATGAAGAACCCGTACGTCGGGCGCACCTTCATCCAGCCGTCGCAGACCCTGCGCCAGCTCGGCATCCGGCTCAAGCTCAACCCGCTGCGGGAGAACGTGCGCGGCAGGCGGCTGGTGGTGGTCGACGACTCGATCGTGCGCGGCAACACCCAGCGGGCCATCGTGCGGATGCTGCGCGAGGCGGGCGCGCTGGAGGTGCACGTGCGGATCTCCTCCCCGCCGGTCAACTGGCCGTGCTTCTACGGCATCGACTTCGCCACCCGCGCCGAACTGCTGGCCAACGGGCTGGACAACGAGGGCATCCGCCGGTCGATCGGCGCCGACACCCTCGGGTACGTCTCACTCCCGGGTCTCATCGCCGCGACCGAGCAGCCCAAGACCCGGCTCTGCCGCGCCTGCTTCGACGGGGAGTACCCGATCGAGCTGCCGGCCGGGAACCTGATCGGCAAGCACGTGCTCGAAGGAGTGGGGCGGCGGGTCACGAACCAGCCCTCCGCCGACCTCGGGCACACCGCCCCACCGCTCGTCGCCACTCCCGGCGGCGCGACCGTCCACCCGTAGCACCACCGGCGCCGCCCGGCACCCCGAGCGGCACCGAGAACCAAAGGGGAGAACCGTGACGCACGTGTCCGAGCGCAGCGGCGCAGGAAGCAGCCCGACGGGTGCCGGCGGCGACCGCCAGCCCTGGACGGCCGGCTCCGGCCGCACGGCGCGTAAACGCTCGGTCTCGTACGCGGACGCCGGTGTGTCGATCGAGGCGGGCGACCGCGCGGTCGAGCTGCTGAAGTCCAAGGTCAAGCAGACCCGGCGGCCGGAGGTCATGGGCGACCTCGGCGGCTTCGCCGGCCTGTTCCGCCTGGACACCAAGAAGTACAAGAATCCGATCCTGGCCTCGTCCACCGACGGCGTGGGCACCAAGCTGGTGATCGCGCAGCAGATGGACATCCACGACACGGTCGGCATCGACCTGGTCGCGATGGTCGTCGACGACCTGGTGGCCTGCGGCGCCGAGCCGCTGTTCCTGCTCGACTACATCGCCACCGGCGAGGTCGTGCCGGACAAGGTCGCCGAGATCGGCGCCGGCATCGCCGACGGCTGCCGGTACGCCGGCTGCGCGCTGCTCGGTGGCGAGACCGCCGAGCACCCGGGTGTGCTGCGCCCCGACGAGTACGACATCTCCGCGACCGGCGTCGGCGTGGTCGAGGAGAGCGACATCCTCAGCCCGGAGCGGGTCGAGGTCGGCGACGTGGTGATCGCCATGCGCTCCTCGGGCCTGCACTCCAACGGCTACTCCCTGGTCCGGCACGTGCTGCTCGGCGCGGGCCGGATGCGGCTGGACGTGGTGATCGAGGACTTCGGCCGGCAGCGCACCCTCGGCGAGGAGCTGCTCACCCCGACCAAGATCTACGCGCAGGACTGCCTGAAGCTGATCGCCGAGGCCGAGGTGCGGGCGCTGGCCCACGTCACCGGCGGCGGCATCCCGGGCAACCTGGTGCGGGTCCTGCCGGAGCACGTCGACGCGGTGGTCAACCGCTCCACCTGGAAGCCGCAGCCGGTCTTCGACCTGATCCAGTCCAAGGGCCGGATCGAGGACCCGGAGATGGAGGCGACCTTCAACATGGGCGTCGGCATGTTCGCGATCGTCTCGGCCGAGGACGCCGACCGGGCGCTGGCCACCCTGACCGGCCGTGGCGTCGACGCCTGGCAGGCCGGCGAGATCATCGAGGGTTCCGGCAACGTGCAGATGATCGGGCAGCACACCCGCGGCTGATCACGCTGCGTTGATCATCCGAGTACCTGATCAGGGCTTCACCCGAGTGGCCATCGCCGCCTAGCCTGAAGGGCCTCAGGCACGGGGAGGAGGGCCGATGGCTGCTCGGGCACAGCCCGTGACGGGGATGCGGGGCATCGCCGGAGTTCCCTCGTACGTGGTGATGCAGCCGACGACCCTGTGCAACCTGGACTGCGTCTACTGCTACCTGCCGTTCCGCGCCGTCGACCGGCGGATGCCGGTGGCGGTCGCGGAGGCGGTTGCCGCCGCTGTCGACCCGTGGGCGGCCACCGGGCGGTTCTCGGTGGTGTGGCACGGCGGTGAGCCCCTCGCGGCCGGCCGGGAGCACCTGGCGGCCCTGATGGCCCCGTTCGGGCCGCAGGTGGAGCACCACGTCCAGACCAACGCCACGCTGATCGACGACGCCTGGTGCGCGTTCTTCGTCGAGCACGGGGTGCGGGTGAGCGTGAGCGTGGACGGCCCCCGGGAGCGCAACGGCGACCGGGTGAGCCGGGCCGGCCAGCCGGCGTACGACCGAATCGTGCGCGGGGTGACGGCGCTGCGCCGGCACGGCCTGCCGTTCTCGGCGCTCGCCGTGGTGAGCCGGCCCGCTCCCGGCTACGCCACCGAGCTGTACGACTACTTCCTCGACCTCGGCTGCGACGTGCTCGGCGTCAACATCGAGGAGACCGAGGGGGTCAACACCCGCGGCAACGCGCACGACGCGGCGACGGTGACCGCGTTCTGGGCGGAGCTGGTCGCGGCCTGGCGCCGGGCGCCCCGGATCCACCTGCGGGAGGTGGAGTGGTCGTTGCGCTACGCCGCGGCGGTGCTGGACGGCGCGGCGGACGACCTGCTGCCCCGGCAGCTCGACCCGATCCCCACGATCGGCCACGACGGGTCGGTGACCGTGCTCTCCCCCGAGCTGGCCGGCTTCACCCACCCCCGCTACGGCGACTTCAGCAGCGGCAACGTGCTGGCGACCCCGCTGGCCGAGATCCTGGCCGGCGCGGCGGGCACGCCCTGGGTCGGCGAGTTCCTGGCCGGGGTCGAGGCGTGCCGGTCGTCCTGCCCGTACTTCGGCTTCTGCGGTGGCGGCCACGCGGCCAACCGTTACTTCGAGCTGGGGCGTTTTGACGGTACGGAGACCGAGCACTGCCGCAACAGCAAGATCCGCCTACTGGAGGGAGTGTTGGAGCATGCCCGAGACCACCAGTCACCGGCAGCCTGAGCACGTCGGGAGTGGTGCCGTCGATCCGGTCGTGGACCGGGTCCGGCAGGCCGCCCCGGGGCTTACCGCCCTGCTCCACGAGGCCGAGGCCGCGCGTCGGTCACGGGCGGAGGTGTCGGGTTCCGACGGCGCCAGCGCGGTCTGCGCGTGGAACCACTTCGAGAACATTCCGACGTTCTACAACTGGAACAACCGCCCGCGCTGAACAGGCCGCGATCAGGGACCTGCCGGCCGGCCGGAGAGCGTTCCGGCGGGGCGAGGTCCCTGATCGTCGGTCGTGGTGCCGCTCCTGTCGGGCACATGCGTGAGCACGCGGGGAGTTACCGCGTGCTCAGATGTGACCGGAGGTCAGCGGGTCGGAGGAACCCAGGGATCCGGGTCGTCGTCCGCGTGATCCTCATCATCGTCGTCGACATACTCTTTGTAGTCGTCGTCGAAGTTGTGCTCAGACTTACCAGCACCCGCCAGTTCGCGCTGCAAGGCGGTGAGGTCGGTGTTCGGGGAGTGGTACTTCAACTCCCGGGCCACCTTCGTCTGCTTGGCCTTAGCACGGCCGCGCCCCATGGCTCGACCCCCTCGCACAGAATGCGGGGCAGCCCGAAGGCGGGCCCCGATGACGTCAGGCATCTCTCGTGGCTCTTACGGTACATGGGGATGCCACCGTTCGGCACCTCGGGTTACCGTCAGCCGGCCCTGCGCGTCGCAGCGATCCGGCCGTCACCGAGTGTACCCGGTAAGGAGCGGATGCCGGGGCCGGCCGTGACACCGGACAGAGCGTGACGAACTCCCCGAATGGAGCTTACTCGGGGGAGCCCCGGGGCGCGGGGCGGTGCCCGCACCCCGGGGGCCGCCGTCAGCGCAGGAGGATGCCGCGCAGCCGGCCCACGTCGGCCATCCGGCGCTCGGCCAGCCGGTCGGCGGCCACCGCCGGCGGCACGCCCTCGTCGTCGGCGAGCTGCAGGATCTCCCGGGTGGTGTCGTAGATCTTCGTGGCGCGCAGCTTGGCCCGCTCGAAGTTGAAGCCCTCGATCTCGTCGGCGACCTGGATCACGCCGCCGGCGTTCACCACGTAGTCGGGGGTGTAGAGGATGCCCCGGTCGGCGAGCAGCTTCTCGATGCCCGGGTGGGCGAGCTGGTTGTTGGCGGCCCCGGTGACGACCTTGGCGCGCAGCGCCGGCACGGTGTCGTCGTTGAGGGCGCCGCCCAGCGCGCACGGGGCGTACACGTCGATGTCGGCGGCGACGAGCGCGGAGGCGTCGTCGACCAGCTCGACCTGCGGGTGGGTGGTACGCACCCACTCCAGGGCCTTCGGGTTGACGTCGGTCGCCACGACCTCGGCGCCGTCGTCGAGCAGGTGCTTGGTGAGGTACTTGCCGACCTTGCCCAGACCGGCCACGCCGACCCGCTTGCCGGCCAGCGTCGGCGCGCCCCAGACGTGCTCGGCGGCGGCACGCATGCCCTGGAACACGCCCCAGGCGGTGAGGATCGAGGAGTCGCCGGCGCCGCCGTGCTCCACGCTGCGGCCGGTGACGTAGCGCGTCTCCCGGGCGATCACGTCCATGTCGGCGACGTAGGTGCCGACGTCGCAGGCGGTGTAGTAGCGGCCCGCCAGCGACTCGACGAACCGGCCGTACGCGCGCAGCAGCGGCTCGCTCTTGATCTGCTCCGGGTCGCCCCAGATGACCGCCTTGCCGCCGCCCAGGTCCAGTCCGGCGAGGGCGTTCTTGTACGCCATGCCGCGGGACAGGTCGAGCACGTCCGCCAGCGCCGCCTCCTCGCTGGCGTACGGGTAGAACCGGGTGCCGCCGAGCGCGGGACCCAGCGCGGTCGAGTAGATGCCGATGATCGCCTTGAGGCCGGTCTGCTTGTCCTGGCAGAAGACGACCTGTTCGTGACCGGTCGATCCCGGATCGTCGGTGCTCGCGAATACGCCCATGGCTTGCTCCTGTTTCGGGTGCGCCCTTGTGGGACGCGGACCTGGTGGACGCCGGCGGGATGCTGCCGGTGCTGCTGAGCCTAATATCGGTCCACGCCGCACCGCCGTCCACGTCGTGCCTGCCGGGCGCTGACGGCGCTGGGGCCCCGTCTCGTGGGAGGATCGCGCCGTGCCGTCGCTCTTCGCTGCTTATCTGCGCGTCTACGAGCCGCTGACCGCCTTCGACCGGGACCGTCAGTCGTACTGGCGGCGCTACGTGCGGGAGGGGCGGGCGGTCGCCCCGCTGGAGGGCCCCGGACGGCAGCGCACCTCGGTGATCGAGGCGCTCGGCGCGGGCTGGACCCGGCTGCCCGACCTGCCGGACGAGGCGTACGTCCTGGAGGCCGACGACACGCTGCTGGTCTGCCCGTGGAACCTGCGGATCCGGGTGGCCGAGGCGGCGCTCAGCGCGCGGGACGGGGTGCCGTCGGTGCTCGCCGACGCGTTCGTCCCACCCGTGCTGGCGGGTCAGGCCAAGGCGGTGGTCGACGACTGGCGCAGCGGGGCGCGGGTGCTCGAACACGGGGTCCCGCGGCTGCACGAGCAGATCGCCACCTGGGGCGTGCCGCTGCGGTGGTTCGTGCTCTTCGAGCCGGCGGAGCGGGACCTGGTCACCCACCCGGGGCGGCGGGCGCTGCGCTACCGCACCGAGATCTCCAAGGCCCGCAGGCGGTCGTCCCGGGCCTTGTCGGTGCTGCGCAAGTCGGTCGGGGACGCCCCGATCACCGAGGCGGTCGAGGAGGCCGCCCGATGGCTGGAGGAGTTCCATCCGCGCTCGGTGGTGGAGCTGGACTACGGCGGCCTGGTGCAGCTGCTCTCCGACGAGACGCTGACCGCGGACGACTCGACGGAGCTGGTCGCCGCCGGCCTGGCCGGGCTCGCCCGGGGCGAGGCGGAGGAGGCCTCTGCGGCGTACGACCGGCTGGTGGCCCGCTGGCGTGCGGTGCAGCTGCTCGAGCGGTGCAACTGACCACGAATCCACCCAGCGGTGCTGTCAGATCCGAGACGATCTCGTAGTTGACGCATCACGAACCGTGATCATGAGTCCGAATAAGGTACTTTCTGCCGTGTAAAAGTCAGATAAATCGGGCATGGTTCATCCGTCCGTCTAGGGACCTTCGGCCGTTCGGCCCATGTCGGACATCGGGGACTAGCCGGACCATGGGAGACGCGTCGGCCGGCGGGACCCCGGCCGATGTCTATACATGTGGAGGAGTGACCGATGGCATCGCGAACGCACGAACCAGAGCCGCTACTCACGCCGGCCGAGGTGGCGTCGATGTTCCGTGTCGACCCGAAGACGGTGACCCGGTGGGCCAAGGCGGGAAAGCTCAGCGCGATCCGGACCCTGGGCGGCCACCGTCGGTACCGTGAGTCGGAGGTTCGGGCCCTGCTTCAGGGGCAGATCCCGCAGCAGCGTCAGGGAGACTGACCTACCGACACCGAGAAGCGTTCCGGTCTCAGGGGCGGGCGGACGTCGCGACAGCGACGATCCACCGCCCCTGAACCATGTCCGGGCTCCGACGCTCACTCCTGGACGCTGATCCGGATCCCGATCGTGCCCCGCTCACCCCGGCGCAGCCGGCTGCCCAGCAGGCTGAGCCGGCCCAGCAGCCGGTACTTCCGCTTGATGAGGTCGCGGACCCGGTTGCTCTCCGCCGGGGAGCAGAGCACGGCGTGCCCGGGGACCGCCGGACCGCGCGGGCGGCCCCGCACGTCGCAGGGGGCCACCGTCACCGTGCCGTCGCGCCGGATCCGCTTCACCTTGCCCGAGTCCGCCGCCGTCCAGACCGCCAGCGTGTCGCCGTCACGCACCGCCCAGACCGGGGTCGGCACGGCCCGACCGTCCTTGCGGAACGTCGTCAGCAGGACGTACTTCTCCGCCGCCAGGCGGTCCAGGTCGGTCACGCCGCCCAGGATACGACCGCGACAGGTCCCGGCCGCACGGATAGCGTGAACCCCGTGACCGGGGAACCGAGGATCGGCGACGTGTTCGGCGAGATGCTGCGCGACGCGTACGCCGTGCACACCGGCATCGGTCCCCGGCCGCTGGTGGGCGGGCGGCTGCCCCGACCGGTCATCGAGATCATCGAACGGGAGGACGGGCTGATCAACGGCGCGCCCGCCGCGCACTACCTCGACGGGCCGCAGGACTGGCAGCCGTACGACCACCGGGCCGTGGACCGGGCCCGGGGCGCGACGCTCGACATCGGCGTCGGGGGCGGGCGGATCGCGCTGCTGCTCCAGGAGCGCGGCGTACCGGTGACCGGACTGGACACCTCGGTCGGCGCGCTGCGGGTGTGCCGGCACCGGGGGGTACGCGACCTCGTCCTCGGCACGGTCGACGAGCACGCCGCCGACGGCCGGCGCTACGACACGTTCCTGCTGCTCGGCAACAACCTGGGGCTGATCGAGGGGCGGCACCGGGCGGCGGCGTTCCTGGCCGCGCTCGCCGCGATGGCCGCGCCCGGCGCGCAGGTCATCGCGCACGGCACCGACCCGTACGGCACGAAGGACCCGGTGCACACCGGCTACCACGAACTCAACCGGCGGCGCGGCCGGCTCGGCGGCCAGTTGCGGCTGCGGCTGCGCTACCGCGAGCTGGGCACGGAATGGTTCGACTACCTCGTCTGCTCGGCCGAGGAGCTGGCCGAGCTGGTCCGGGACACCGCCTGGCGGCTGACCGACGTGGACGACCGGGACGCCCCGTACTATCTGGCCACCCTGGGGCTGGCGGGCTGAGCGCCGCCGGGACTCCGGGCCGGGACCCCGGACCGGGGCCCCGGCGCGGGCCTACACCTGCACGGTCGGGGGCAGCTGCTCCGGCGGGAGCCCGCCGTCGCCGTCGACCACCTCGTCCGGGGTGCCGTCCTCGTCGATGTCGACCATCGTGATGTCGACCTTGCCGTCACCGTCGGTGTCGAACTGGAACAGGTCGGCCTTGCCGTCACCGTCGGTGTCCACCACCCACACGTCGGTCTTCCCGTCGTTGTTGGTGTCGGCGCGGAGCAGGTCGACGCGCTCGTCGCCGCGCGTCTCCACGGTCTCCCCACCCTCGCTGGTGCCGGTGCCGTCCACGGTCTCCGGTGCCTGGCTCATGCGCTACGTCCTTCCCTTGACGTTGAGGGCCGTCTGTACCCGGTCCGGCGGTCCCCCACGCATGCCGCCCGGGGCACTGCTGCATAGGGTCGCACCCAGGAGCGGGCGGCAGGGCGCGACGGAGACCCCGGCGCGTCGTCGCGCGCAGCGAGGGAGCGTCATGAGTGGTCGTTTTGTCGTCGTCGGTGCCGGCACGATGGGGCTCGGGATCGCCTACGTCGCCGCCGGTGCGGGACACGCCGTCGAACTGGTCGAGGTGGACCGGGGCCGGTCGGAGGCGGCGGCCGCGCGCCTAGGTGAGCTGTGGGACCGGGCCGTGCAACGCGGGAAGCTGAGCGCCGACGAGGCCGCCGGGCACCGGGCCCGGCTGACCCTGCGCGCGGCGCTGGGTGAGGTCGCGCCGGAGCCGGACGTGGTCGTGGAGGCGGTGCCCGAGCGGCTCGACCTGAAGCGCGCCGTGCTGCGTGAGGCCGAGGGGCTGCGCCCGGTGCTGCTGGGCAGCAACACCTCCAGCATCCCGATCGCCGAGCTGGCCGACCCGCTGGAGCGGCCGGAGCGCTTCCTCGGGCTGCACTTCTTCAACCCGGTCTGGGCGATGGCCCTGCTGGAGGTCGTGGCGGGCCCGGCGACCGCCCGGGAGACCACCGAGGCGGCCGTCGCGCTCGCCGGCCGGCTCGGCAAGGACCCCGTCGTCGTACGCGACATGCCCGGCTTCGCCACCTCCCGGCTCGGGGTCACCCTCGGCCTGGAGGCGATCCGGATGGTCGCCGACGAGGTGGCCAGCCCCGCCGACATCGACAAGGCGATGGTGCTCGGCTACCGGCACCCGGTCGGCCCGCTGGAGCTGACCGACCTGGTCGGACTGGACGTCCGGCTCGACATCGCGCGCACCCTCCAGGCAGCCTACGGCGACCGCTTCGCGCCGCCGCCGCTGCTGGTGGAGATGGTCGCCGCCGGAAAGCTCGGCAAGAAGTCCGGCCAGGGCTTCTACCGCTGGATCGACGGCCGCAAGGCCGACGGGGAAGGGGCGGGCCGGTGAGCGGGCTGCGGATCGAGGAGCTGCCGGACCGGCTGGTGGTGACGCTGGACCGGCCCGAGAAGCGCAACGCGATCGACGCCGACCTGATCGGCGAACTGCACGAGGTCTGCGCCGAGCTGGAGGCCCGGCCCCGGCTGCTGCTGCTCACCGGCGGCACCGCGGGCATCTTCGCCGGCGGGGCGGACATCGGCCAGCTGCGCGAGCGCGGCCGCACCGACGCCCTCGCCGCGATCAACCAGGCGGCCTTCGCCCGGATCCGGGCCCTGCCGATGCCGAGCGTGGCCGCGGTGGACGGGCCGGCGCTGGGCGGTGGCGCCGAGCTGGCGTACGCGTGCGATCTGCGGGTCTGCACGGCGCGGGCGGTGTTCGGCCAGCCCGAGGTGCGGCTGGGCATCCTGGCCGGCGCCGGCGCGACCTACCGGCTGCCCGCGCTGGTCGGCGAGGCCCGGGCCAAGGAGCTGCTCTTCACCGGCCGGCGGGTGGACGCCGAGGAGGCGCTGCGGATCGGCCTGGTCAACCGGGTGGTGGCCGAACCGGCCGAGCTGCTGCCCACCGCGCACGAGCTGATCGACGAGATGGCGAAGGGCTCGGCGCTGGCGCTTCGGCTGACCAAGCTGGCCGTGGACGCGCCGCCGGCCGCGCACCCCCACCTCGACCTGGTCAGCCAGGCGGTGCTCTTCGAGGACGACGAGAAGCGGCGGCGGATGACCGAGTTCCTGGAACGGCGCCGCTCCCGCTGACCGACCCCGTACGCGCGACGGCCGCACCGGATGTCCCGGTGCGGCCGTCGTCGTCGGTGCTCAGTGCCGGATCGACACGTCCGCGTCGTCCAACGCCCGGATCAGCCCGGCCGACTCGGCGAAGCCGATGACCAGTACCGCCTCCGGGCCGTAGCTCTTGATCTCCTTCGCGGTGCCGACGAAGTCGACGCCGTCGGCGCCCTCGCCGTCCGCCGGCGGCTCGTAGGTCAGCAGCTTCACCCGGTCGCTGCCGAACCCGGCCCGCTCCAGTTCGGCGCGGACGGTCTCCTGGAGACCCTCACCGTAGGAGTCCTTGCGGGCCACCACGACGATCTTGTGCGGACCGTCGCGCAGTATCACGTCGGCCAGCGCCCGGCCCTGGAGGCTGTCCGGCGGGGCGGTGCGGAAGTAGAGGCCCTTGTCGTCGGCCTTGGTCAGCCCCGAGTCGGTGTTCGACGGGGAGAACAGGATCCGCCCGGCGGCGACCACGTCCGGCAGCACCGAGCTGGAGATGCCGGAACCGCCGGCGCCGATGATGACCTGCACCTTGTTGCGGATGTGCGAGGCGACCGTGGCCTTGGCGACCGTCGGGCTGGTGCCGTCGTCGCCGTCGATCCAGACCATCGGCTCGCCCAGCACGCCGCCGGCCGCGTTGATCTCCTTGACCGCCAGCGCTGCGCCCGCCGCGATCGGCGGGTTGGCCAGGGCCAGGTCACCGGTCTTCGGCAGCAGGCCGCCGAGGATCAGCGGGGAGCCGTCGCTGCGGTCGTTCTTGCCGCCGCGCTGCTTCTTGGGCTTCGGCGGGGCCTTGGTGCTCGCCGCCGTCTCGAAGCCCGCGCCGACGAACTCGGTCTTCGCGTCGTTGATCTTCTGGGCGTCGAAGTGCAGCGTCGCGTAGCTGGCGGTGGCCGGCTCGCCCTCGTCCGTGAAGCCGGCCCGGGTCAGCGACGGGCCGCGGTATTCCACGTCCTGCCCGTCGCGGGCCAGGGTCAGGCAGGTCTCGGCGTCCGAGCAGCGCTGACCGTTGTTGGTCACGCCGACTATCTGCTTGGCGATGTCCGCCGGGTCGGTGCTGCCGGCGAGCTGCGCCGCCAGCGCACTGATCATGACCGCGTCGTACGCCTCGGCGGCGTAGAGGAAGTCGGCCAGCTTGGGATCGACCGACAGTAGCCGTTCCTTGAAGTCGTCCGTCAGCGGCGTCAGCGGGGTTGTGCCCTTCATGCCGTCGACCAGGTCGGCGCGCTCCTTCAGCTCGCCGGCGAAGGAGTTCAGCATGTTGCCGTCGGTGCCGTACAGACGCACCTGTTGGGTGGCTGTGTCTTCGGGCTTGTCGGTGGTCCCGCAGGCGCTGGTGACGAGCAGGAACGCCGCACCCGCCGCCAGGATGGCAGCGCGCGGGCCGCGTGTTACGAGCATGGTCGTCCTTACCTTTGGGGAGTTCCGCTGGGCACCATAGCGCGCCGGGGCGGCGGGTGGGAGCGTGGATGCCACCGGTAGGCGTCGGCCATCCGTCACGGATACGCTCCGTGATCAACGGGCTGTTCCGGGTCACCGCTTGACCCGCCGTCCTACTGTTCGGCAGGTGACCGAAGTGCCTGACCAGACGCTCGACGACGCGACCGCCGTGCTCCGTTCGGCACTGGCCGGGGACGGTGACGCGGTGGTGGGAACGTTCGACGCCGTGGTCGACCGGTCCGGGCTCGCCGGGGCGTACGGGGTGGCCTGGTGCCTGGCCGCGACCATGGTCGGCGACGCGCCGCCGCCCGGCGCCTGCGCGCTGGACTTTCCCGGCATCGACGAGGCCGGTTACGACACCCGCTGGGTGGCCCGCTTCGTCAGCGCGTACGCGAACCACGATGCGGACACCGGCGAGGCGCTGTTCGGGGCGGCGGCCGCCGACGGCCTGCTGCCGGACTGTCTGCTCACCCTCGCCGGCTCGACCGTGGCCACCCTGCGCAGTCGGGCCGGTTGACGGCGCGGCGCCCGGTTCGGGCGCCGCGCCCGCCTCCCTCAGTACGCGTGGTACGCCACCAGCGGCTCGTACTCGTAACGCAGCGTCTCGAAGCGGACCTGGAACCGGACCCCGTCCCGCACGTTCGTCGCCACGGTGGTGAAGCCCGACTTCGACGGCAGGTACGTCCGGTAGTTGCATCGGTCCGTCTTGTCCACGAAGATCACGCACGCCTCGACGCCGAACTCGCTGGCGTTGCGGACGTTGATGTCCTTGCACCGGGTGCTGGTGCGGTACGGGCCGGCGTCGCCGCCCCAGCCGCCGGTCTGGAAGTACGAGCGGACCGCGCCGCCGTAGCAGGTGGCGTACGACTCGAACAGGTTGGTCTCGGGGGCGGCCTGTGCGGGGGAGCCGAGGGCGAGCAGCGACAGCGCCGCCGTGGTTGCCGCCAGGCGGGCGACCGGGAATACCATGCGGTTGCCTCCAGGGATGGGGGTGCACCCTGCGTTGCGGACAGGGTGCCGAGCGTGGTGATGGTACCGGCGGTTCGTCCGCAGTGGACCATCCCGTCGATGTGATAGCTCTGGTGACATGTCCGAGGCGATGCTGAGCAAGGTGCGCAAGTTGCTGGCCAAGGCCGAGGACCCGGCCTGCACGCCCGCCGAGTCGGCGGCCTTCACCGCGAAGGCCACCGAGCTGATCGCCCGCTACGGCGTCGACCGAGCGCTGCTGGCCGCCCGCGACCCGGCCACCGACCCGGTCGGCGACCGGGTGGTCGACGTCCTCGCCCCGTACGCCCGGGACAAGGCCGGGCTGCTCGCCGCGGTCGCCGACCCGCTGCGCTGCCGCTGCGTACGCCGGGCCCGGGGTGACGGCTTCGCCCTGCACCTGTTCGGCTTCGCCAGCGACCTGGAACGGGTCGACCTGCTCTTCACGTCGCTGCTGGTGCAGGCTGCGCACGGGCTGTCCGGGACGGCCGTGCCGGCCGGCGAGCATCCGGCCGCCTTCCGCCGCTCCTGGCTGGCCGGTTTCGCCCGGGTGGTCGGGGAGCGGCTGCGGGCCGCCGAGGCGGGCGCGGTGGCCGAGCGGGACGGCCCGTCGGTCGCGCTGGTCCTGGCGGACCGCTCGGACCGGGTGGCCCGCCGGGTGACCGAGGTCTACCCGAGGTTGCGTACCGCCCCGGTCCGCCGGCTGGCCGGCACGGGCTTCGGCGCCGGGGCCGAGGCGGGCCGCCGGGCGGACCTCGGCGGTCGCGGAGTGGTCGACGGTGCCGGGGATCGGGGGATCGCGGGCTGAGCCACGCTGCTCCCGTCCCCGGCCGAGCGGTGGGGCTCCGGCCGGGGCCCCACCTGCCGCTCGTGTCGCCGTCGCTCGGCCGCCGCCCGGATCAGCCGTCGCCGTTCCGCTGTCGCCGGCTCAACGGCCCGCCGGTGAGCGCGTGGTCGGGCCGGCCGGTGGGCTGGCTCAGCCCGGCCCGGCGTCGTACCGGGTGAGGGTGTCCAGGTAGCGGCTGAGCAGCTCGTGCCAGCCGGCGGTGAGCGCCTCCCGGTAGCCCTCGGCGGCCGCGCCGTGCCGGTCGAAGTGCCGGTGCTCCACCTCGATCCGGGTCTGCCCCGACGCGTCGGGCAGGAACAGCACCTCCACCTCGCTGGCCCGCGCCGGATCCGGCACCGGCACCCGGTCGGGGCCGATCTGCCAGGTGAAGACGAGCCGCTTCGGGGGATCCCAGGTGAGCACCCGGCCCCAGTCGCTGCGGAAGCCGTACGGGCCGATCTCGTAGAGCATGCCGCCGGCCTTCGGCTCGATCCCCAGCTCGGCCAGCGCCTCCGGCCCCGACCAGGTGTATTCGCGGACCCACCAGTCGGCCAGCGCCCCGGTGAACACCGCGAACGCCTGCTCTGCCGTGGCTGGGGCGAGGAGGGCGTTGCGGAGTGCGTACCGCTCGACGTCCTGCCGGACGTCCGCCATCTCCTGTCCCATAGGCCCGGACCATACCGGCTGATGCCTCGCTGTGCAGCTTCGCGTACTGCCCCCTTCCGGACAGTCGATCGGAACCCACCGTGTCGGATTCGCCACGGATGGCCACCGGGAAACCGGGTAACCGCGCCTGACGTGGGCCGACGGCCGGGCCTCGGGTGAGGGAGCGGGAAGCATGGGCGAGAGCGGGGCGGCGGCGCGCGGACCGGACCGGACCGGCGGGGGTCCGAAGGTCGAGCCGGACGTCCTGCTCGACGTCCCCGGGCTGTCCGTCGACTCGCTCCGGCTGGCGGTGGACGGGCTCGACGCGGATCTGTCGCTGCGCGCCCGGCTGGCCAACCTGCTCCAGCTCGACGCCGGCGTGCGGGTGCACCTGGAACAGGTGGAGCTGGACATCGAGGGTGTCCGCGCGGAGGCGGTGCTGAAGGTCCGGCTGGAGAAGGTGCTGGAGATCCTGGACCGGGCGTTGAGCACCATCGACCGCAACCCACAGATCATCGCCGCGCTGGCCAACAGCGCGAACCTCACGCTGAACGACGTCAACCGGGTGGCCGACCGGGTCGTCAACGCGGCCACGCCGGTCGTCAACCAGGCCGGCCAGCAGGTGGGCCAGCTCGGGCAGGTGGCCGGCCAGCAGGTCGGCCAGGCCGGGCACGTGGCGCAGCAGCAGGGGATGCCGGCCGGAGCACAGGTGGGTGGGGCCGCTGAGGCCGGGCAGCACGGCGGGCGGCCGGGGCGGCAGGGCGCTGAGGCCGGACCTCAGACGGGCCAGGCTGGCCAGCAGGGCGGCGCGGCCGCCGGCGTAGGCCCCGGTGGGAGGCCGGCGGGCCCCGAGGGCCCGTCAGGTGGGCGCACCGCCGGCCAACCGGCGCCGACCGCACCGGAGCGGCCCGCAGGGCCTCGCCCGGAGTCGCCGGCCGGTCCGTTGCCGGCGGGGTCGCCGCAGGAGCCGCCGCTGGGCCCGGCGCCGTCCGGCCGGGCGGGCGCCAAGGGGGGCCGGCCCGCCGACCGGGGTACGACCGCAGGCGATCGCGAGTCGCGCGGCGAGGCCGAGGGCGGCGGATCGACCCAGGGCGGGCGGCAGCAGGGTGGAACCGCGCAGGCGTCCCAGCTCGCCGGGCAGGCGGGCGAGACGCTGCGGCAGGCCGGTCGGAGCGTCTGGGAGGCGATCCAGGGCGGCATGGCGCAGCGACGCCAGGGGCAGCAGCGCCGGGACCGCTGACGCGAAACCCGGTGCCTCAGCTCCGCGGCTTCCGATGACGAGTGGGGAAACCGTCGTGGGTCCTAGGGAACGCCGGCGGTGTCCCGGACGACGGGGTGACCGGCGTCGGGCCGCCGGCCGACGGTGCGGCTCGCCGGGGCCCACCGCGGGCGATGTCGGGTGACGAGGCGGAGCACGAAGAGAACGCCGGCCGCGTAGGTGATGTCGCCGCCCAGCATGACGAGCGTCGCGCCGATCGGTGCGTCGGCGGCGGTGGTGTCGTCGGCGACGTCCAGGCCGCCGGAGGCGGCGGTGGCGATGAAGGCCAGCAGGTTCATCGCGGCGTGGGCGGCGATGGACACCTCGAGGCCGCCGGTCCGGATGACCAGGAGCGCCCAGATCGTGGCGCCGACCAGCAGAGCGACGAAGTCGGACCAGGTGCCGATGCCGTGCATCATGGTGAAGACGAGAGCCGAGCCGAGGATGCCGACCCAGCGGTGGTACGCACCGAAGGTTTGCAGGAGGAACCCTCGGGTCGCGTATTCCTCACCGGCCGCCTGTAGCGGAACCAGCACGACGAGCACCACCACGATGCCGATGAACCGCCACGGGTCGATCGTCACCCGCACGTCGGCTCCGCCGTCGTAGAGCAGAACCAGCGCCGCCATGACCAGGACCGCCGTCGCGAACGCGAGGCCGAGGCAGACGGCGAACCAGGGCCAGCGGAAACGTCCGGCCACGGAGTGCAACGTCCCGGCCGGCCGCCGTTGCACGACCCGGGCGACGCCCAGCGTGACCGGGATGAGCAGGGCCAGCGAGGCAAGCCCCAGCATGTTGTCCAGCAGGGGAGTACCGATCGACTCGCTGTCGGCACTGTCCAGGCCGATGGCGTGGGCCGCGAGAAGCCCGATCCCGGCGAGCCCGCACGCCGTCACGGCGGCGATCGACACCGCTGCCGCCAGAGCAACCGGCGGCATCCACCATCGATGGAGGCCCAGCCGCGCCAGTCGTTCGTAGGTCAGCCCGCCGTCCATGCGCACAGGCTAGACCGACGATCCGTCTGATCGATCGTCGCCTTCCTGTGGCGGCGATCTATGCGACCCGCCGACAATCGTCATCTGCGGTCACGAGCAGCAGGGGTGCCGTATTGGCAACCACCTTTTGTCAAGATCGTGACACGTTGTAAATTGTTGCTGCGGCTGTTAACGGGAATTGCAAGAGAAATCGTCGGCCCGGCGCTCGACGACGGTCCGGTCACGCCTTCCGGTCGGTGCAGCAGCCATCGGCGCAGGCCGGGGACTCGCCGGTGCCGTCGACGACAGGCAGGGGTCCGCAGTCGTCGCACTGCTCACCCCGCCAGGCTTCGACGCCTTCCTTGACCGCGACCCCGGCGATGACGAGCGCGGCGATCGGGTCGGCCCACGACCAGCCCCAGGCGGCGTTGAGAACCAGGCCGACGAGCAACACCGCCGAGAGGTAGGTGCAGAGCATGGTCTGTGTCGAGTCCGCCATGACCGTTGCCGAGCCGAGTTCCCGCCCGGTGCGGCGCTTGGCCGCCACGAGGAGCGGCATCACGAGCAGCGACGCCACGGCGAGGCCGATCCCCACCGGGCTGGCGTCGGCATCGCCGCCGGCCAGCAGCGAGCGGGTGGCGTCGAAGGTCACCCAGGCCGCGAGGGCGAAGAACGACACGCCGATGAGCCGCAGCGCCAGGCGTTCCCGAGCCTCGGGCACCCGGGAGCGGAACTGCCAGATCAGCACGGCCGCGCTGGACACCTCGACGAACGAGTCCAGGCCGAAGCCGATCAGCGCCGTCGACGAGGCGGCCGCGCCGGCGGCGATGGCGACCAGACCCTCCAGCAGGTTGTAGCCGGCGGTGGTGTAGGCGAGCCAGAGGCTGCGCCGGGACAGCACCGCCCGACGCTCGGGGGTCAGCAGCGAGGCGCTCACGCCGTCACCTCCGCCGAGGGCTCGGTCGACGTCCCGGAGGTCGGGCACAGGGCGACCGCCTCGCCGGTCGCGGCGAGAACCTGTTCGGCCGAGCGCAGCAGGTCCAGGAGTTCCGGCCGCGTCAGGGCGTAGAACGACTGGCGGCCCTCGGCCCGATAGTCGATCAGCCCGCAGTCACGAAGACACGCCAGGTGCTTCGACACCGTCGACTGCGCCAACCTCAGCTCGTCGGTCAGGTCCACCACCCGGGCCTCCCCGGTCGCGATCCGGCGCAGGATGGCCAGCCGGGTCGGGTCGCCGAGAGAGCGGAACAACGCCACCGCTGGGGCCAGCCCGGGAGCGCAATCAATCGCCATGCCGTGATGATAGCCAAAACCAGCGATCGATCTGCAATCCGCGCCAACAGGGACGGCCGGCTCTCAAGGGCGACCTTGACACCGCGTCAATGATGGCCGCATGGGCCCGAGTGACACGCACCCGCTGTTGGTGGCCGGCCGTCTCGTGATCGTGGTCGTCAGCCTCTCCGGGCTCGTACTCGGCGTGCGCGTCGCCCTGTCGCGACGGTTTCCCCGGGCCTGGCTCCGCTCCGGGCGTCCGACGGAGAGCCAGCGATCCCAGCCCGTCCGCATCGGCGGCGGCGTGGCGCTGGTGGGGGCGAGTCTGCTGATCCAGCAGGCTCCGTTTCTGATCCCTACGTCTTTTGTGCCCGGCACCGCACTGCTCGCGGTGGCGATGCTCCTTGCCGCCACCGCGGCGGGATGGTTCGTCCTGCGGCGGGACTAGTCACCAACCGCCCGCTCCGGGGCAGTCGTGCGACAGCTCCGTGCGCCGCCAACTCCCCGGCGGGGGCACCAACAGCAAAATCCCCACCGGCGTCTCCGCTGGCGAGGATCTCTGTAGTCCGGCGAAAGGCTATGTGGCCAGGGGCAGGATCAGAGGCTCATCCCCTGCCACTCTCAACATATAGCGCACGAGGGGCCTTGCGGCAAGACCCGGGTCGTGCCGCAGAATTGCCGGCCGAGGCCAGGACCTGCGGAAATCAGCGATTAGTGAAGATACGTGGGCGGTAGCAGCTGGCCGAAATGCAATGGGGGGTTTCATGTTCGACGTGATTGTTGTCGGCGGCGGACCGACCGGCTTGATGCTGGCCAGTGAATTGCGGCTGCACGGCGTGCACGCGCTCGTGTTGGAGAAGGAGTCGGAGCCGACCGCGTTCGTCCGGGCGCTCGGCCTGCACGTGCGCAGCATCGAGGTGATGGACCAGCGCGGTCTGCTGGGCCGGTTCCTCGCGCACGGCCAGCAGTACCCGGTCGGTGGTTTCTTCGCCGGCATCGACAAGCCCTCGCCCGTCCGGCTGGACACCGCGCATCCCTACGTCCTGGGCATCCCGCAGACCATCACCGATCGCCTGCTGGCCGAGCGCGCCACCGAGCTCGGCGCCGAGATCCGGCGCGGCTGCGAGCTGGTCGGGCTGAGCCAGGACGACCACGGGGTGACCGCTGAGCTGGCCGACGGCACGCAGCTGCGCTCGCGCTACCTCGTCGGCTGCGACGGCGGCCGCGGCACGGTACGCAAGCTGCTCGGCGTCGGCTTCCCCGGCGAGCCCACGAGGGTCGAGACGCTGCTGGGCGAGATGGAGGTGACCGCCCCACCGGAGAAGCTGGCCGCCGTCGTGGCCGAAGTCCGCAAGACCCACAAGCGGTTCGGCGTCGCGCCCTTCGGAGAAGGGGTGCACCGCGTCGTCGTGCCCGCCGAGGGGATGGCCGAGGATCGCATGGTCCCGCCGACCATCGAGGAGTTCCGGCAACAGCTGCGGGTGTTCGCCGGCACCGACTTCGGCGTGCACTCACCGCGCTGGCTCTCCCGCTTCGGCGACGCCACCCGGCAGGCCGAGCGCTACCGGGTCGACCGGGTGCTGCTGGCCGGCGACGCGGCGCACATCCACCCGCCGGTCGGCGGGCAGGGGCTCAACCTCGGCATCCAGGACGCGTTCAACCTCGGCTGGAAACTGGCCGCCGAGATCAACGGCTGGGCGCCGGAAGGGCTGCTGGACAGCTACCACACGGAACGGCACCCGGTGGCCGCCGACGTGCTGGAGAACACCCGGGCGCAGATGCAACTGCTGTCCCCCGAGCCGGGCGCCCAGGCAGTGCGCCGGCTGGTGTCGGAACTGATGGACTTCGAGAACGTGAACCGGTACCTGATCGAAAAGATCACTGCGATCGGAGTCAGCTACGACTTCGGCGCCGGGCATGAACTGCTCGGCAGGCGGATGCGCGACATCGGCCTGAAGCGGGGCCGCCTGTACGAGCTGCTGCACGATGGTCGCGGACTGCTCCTCGACCGAACCGGCCGCCTCTCGGTCACCGGCTGGGCCGACCGGATCGACCATGTCGTCGACGGCAGCGACGAACTGGATGTGCCCGCCGTGCTGCTGCGGCCGGACGGTCACGTGGCCTGGGCCGGTGAAGACCAGGCGGATCTCCTCAGCCAGCTGCCGAGGTGGTTCGGCGCTGCCGCCAGCTGAGCGCGCAGCGCTGCCTCTGGCGAGAGCCTGCCTTACTCCTTCTCCCACTGATGCTGGCGCTCCAAGTGAAACGGCTGACCTTCCACAGGGTGACCCGGCGTGGAGATGCAGTACTGACCGGGGTGAGCTCCGCAGATCGGGCAGTCGAACATGTCCTCGGGCTCCAGGCATGGCTGCCCTCGACCGCGCCGCACGGTGCACACTGCATAGCTGATCTCTGACGCAGCCTGGTGCAGATCCTCGTCATGGTGCTTCACCGCGGCCTGGCGGACCCGCCTGATGGCGTTCCGAAACATGGTCATCAGCTCCGGGTTCTCCTCCGCCACCACCTGATGATAGGAGAGGGCACCGCCTCTACCAGCCGCTTTGAGCATCCCAGGCCCTGTGCCGCCGGAGGTCGCCGTGCAACTACCGTGCAACGTCGCTCCGCATCGCAGTCTGTCGGGTGCCGTGCAACATCTCCGTCTGCCGTGGGTCGGCAGGCGTGCGCCCTTGACATCCCTTGAATGATGGGCCGCATAAGCGTGACTGACCCCGACCCGTTATGGATCGCCTTGCGCCTCGTGATCGTGGTCCTCAGCCTCGTCGCGGTCATACTCGGCGTGCGTGCCGCCGTGTCGCGACGGTTTCCCATGGCCTGGGTTCGGGGTACGCGCCTGACGGCGAGCCGGCGGTCCGAGCCCGTCCGCGCCGGCGGCGGCGTGGCGCTGGTTGGGGCGAGTCTGCTGATCCAGCAGGCACCGTTTCTCATCCCCGTGCCCTTCGCGGTCGGCGCTGCCCTGTTCGCGGTTGCACTGCTTCTCCTCATGACTGCGGCGGGATGGTTCGTTCTGCTCTGACAAGGCCCAGAGGACATGGTCCGATGTCCACCTCCCGCAGGGTGACCGTGTCGAAAACGGTGACTGATGTAAGAAGCGGCGTGCCCGAGACATTTCCTGGTGACGGAGAAACTCTGACAGGAAGGGCCGAAGCCAGTGTCAGAACCCCAATCGGACGATCATTTCAACGCTGTGTACCAGGCGCACTACCGGCAGGTGTATGCGTATGCCGTCACGCGCGCCGGTCGCCAGCTGGCCGATGAGGTCGTGGCCGAAACGTTCCTGGTGGCGTGGCGGCGGTTGACGGAGCTGCCGAGGGCGACGCCGCTGCCGTGGCTGCTTGCCGTCGCCCGCAATGTCGTGGGTGAGCGATACCGCGCAGAGGAACGGCAGCAGGCCATCGCCGCCGAGATGCGCGCGTGGATCACCGACGAGGAGTTGTCCGTCGCCGACGTGGCAGACGGCGTCGCCGAGCGGGCCGCGGTGCTCAGTGCGCTGGCTCAACTGTCCGACGGCGACCGCGAATTGTTGACGCTGGTTGCCTGGCATGGGCTGACGCCAGGTCACGCAGCTCGGGTCCTCGGCTGCTCTACAGCGACGTACTACGTGCGCCTGCATCGCGCCCGGCGGCACTTGAAAGACGCCATGGCTGTCGCCCCCGACCTGGAATTGCCTCGACCCGCCGCCACGCTCGTCCCGAAGGAGTCGATCCGATGAGCCGATCACCAGATGTCATGAACCTGCTTGCCAAGGCCCGGCCGGCACGACTGGACCCACCGCCGAACCGGGGCGAGCACACCGCACAGGCCGTTGCCGGCATCTCGGCCAACGTTCGGGCGGCCCGAGGGCAGGCCGTGGCCGACCGGCCCCGCAGGCCTGGGCGGGTACGGCTGGCTGTGCTCGGGACGATGGGGGTGGCCGCGGCGGCCGTCACCGCCGTCGTGGTGGCCGTGCCCGGACCAGGCACCGCTCCGCGCAACGCACCCGACGCCGCACCCGACGTCGCGTCGACCGCCACGCAGGCGCCGATGGACTCCAGGCGGTTGTTGCTCGTGGCAGCCGAACGCAGCGACAAAGCCCCGCAGACCGACGGGCGCTATCTGACCATCCAAACGGAGAGCGGCCACGCGGTGCCAGTCGAGGCCGCCGACGGCACGTACACCATGTTCCACAAGACCGGTGGCGAGTATTGGCTGGCCCGCTCCAGCGCCGGCAGCAGTTGGGCAAGTTCGCAGCCGCTCGGCGCCGCCCCCGCCACACCGAGCGACGAGGCCGCCTGGCGCCGCAACGGTTCCCCGACCGTTGTCAGGATCACCAAGCCGAAGCCGTACGACCTGCAGATCGCCCCGGGCAAGATCTACCGCGACAGGGTGGACCCCGCACACCTCTTCGCCCTCGGCGACCGCAACGTGTCGCAGGCGCAACTCGATGGGCTGCCGACCGACCCGGCCGCTCTCCGCGCCGCACTGCTCAACCGCTTCGACGGGGGAGGTGGCGACATGCCCACCGACCGTGACCAGTGGCTGTTCACCGTCGGCGCCCACTTGGTGATCGACCTGCCGGTCAGCAACGAGGTCCGCGCCGCCGCATACCGGATGCTCGCCACGGTGCCCGGAGTGCGCGGGCTGGGAGTTGTTCACGACATGCGTGGTCGGCCCGGGCAGGCGGTTGCGTTCGCGCAGGACAGCCCCGGGAACGGCCGCTTCGAGGTGCGTCTGATCATCAACCCGGACACCGGGCAGGCCCTGGCCAAGGAGATGCGCGTGATGGAGCCGCGTGGCTCGTGGTCGTGGCTCGCTCCGGGCGCGCTGTACACGTATGACCTGGTACTCGTATCGAAGAACACCAACGACAACCCGCCGGCGGTGGACGTCAGGGACTGACCTCCTGAACACCCGGCCGGCGGCGGCACAGCAGCAGCGCCGCCGGCCGTCACCCCCGCCGGCGCGGCCGGCTTTCGCTATCGTCCTGTCGGTGCCCGTCTGGACCATGCGCTCGGCGACTGTCGCCGACATCGCTGCCGTACTCGAGTTCTGGCAGACCGCTGCCGAGGGAGCGCACCGCCCGCCGGACAGTGCGCAGGCGCTCGAGGTGCTTCTCGAACGTGATCCTGAGGCTCTCCTCCTCGCCGTGGACGACTCGGCGCTGATCGGCACGGTCATCGCCGGGTGGGACGGCTGGCGTTGTCACATCTACCGGCTGGCGGTAGCACCCGAGCGGCGCCGGCAGGGCATTGGTCGCCTGCTGGTCAAGGCAGC
This sequence comes from Micromonospora sp. U56, assembly GCF_018070095.1. Lineage (NCBI taxonomy): Bacteria > Bacillati > Actinomycetota > Actinomycetes > Micromonosporales > Micromonosporaceae > Micromonospora > Micromonospora sp. U56. The sequence goes on along the minus strand of NZ_JAGPYL010000003.1, from coordinate 133,937 downwards.
CGAGGAACGGTTCCACCGACTGGGCGGTATCCGGGTCGACGCCATGGTGCTCGACGACAACGCCGGGGCACACCCTGCTTGGCAAGCATGCGGCTACGAGCGGCAGGCCGAGTGGTCACGGTGGGTCAAGCCGCTCCCGTAGGAGTCGGTAACCACCTGGCTAGCGCCCAGCAGAGGGATTCCGAGGTCAACGAGGCCACGAGGGGTAGGCACGGCTCGGACGCCACGGACCGAGGCGGATTGCCGCCTTCCGATCTCAGTCAAGGCATTGCCGGCGTCGATGTGACAACTCGGCATGGTGGTGTCCGCCGGGGTGGCAATGCGGATCCGTGTGCACGGTAGCGCTGGTCAGCCTGGGTACGGCATGCGCGAGTTGGTGTTCCGCGTCGGCGGCGATTTCGTGTGCGGCGACGAGGCTGAGGTGGGTGTCTACGACCAGCTCGGCTTCGGCGTGCAGTCGGTGACCGATCCAGCGGAGCCGAACCGCGGCCACGTCGCGGACGCCGTCTACGGCGCGGAGGGTGCTCTCGGCCTGGTCGACAATCTCAGGATCGACGGCGTCCATGAGCCTTCGATACACCTCGCGGGCGGCGTCCTTGAGGACGATGGCGATGGCGACGGCGATGACCAGGCCGACGACCGGGTCGGCCCAGTGCCAGCCGAGGGCAGCGCCGCCGGCGGCGAGGAGCACGGCGAGGGAGGTGTAGCCGTCGGTGCGGGCGTGCAGGCCGTCGGCGACCAGGGCGGCGGAGCCGATGCGACGGCCCACGCGGATGCGGTAGCGGGCGACGAGTTCGTTGCCGATGAAGCCGACGAGGCCGGCGGCGGCCACCCAGCGCAGGTGGGTCACCTCGGCCGGGTGCAGCAGCCGGGTGATGGCGGTCCAGGCAGCGGCGACGGCGGAGGCGGCGATGACCGCGACGATGATGATCCCGGCGATGTCCTCGGCCCGGCCGTAGCCGTAGGTGTAGGCGCGGGTGGCGGCGCGCCGGCCGAGGAGGAAGGCGATGCCCAGCGGCACGGCGGTCAGGGCGTCGGCGACGTTGTGCAGGGTGTCACCGAGCAGGGCGACCGAGCCGGACAGCACGACGATGACCGCCTGGGCGATGGCCGTGATTCCGAGGCCGACCAGCGAGATCCACAGGGCACGTAGCCCTTCGCGGGAAGACTCCAGCGCGGGGTCGACCTTCGCGCGGGAGTCGTGCGAATGCGGAACGACGGCATGCGTCAGCCGATGCCACCAGGCGGCGAGTCGACCACCGTGCTGGTGGCCGTGATCGTGCGGGTGGTCGTGACCGTGGTCCGGCTGGTGGTCGTGGTCGTTCACCGCGTCTCCCAACGTCCCGGGCGGCATGACAGTCGATACCCCCGACGGCGGCGATAATATGTGCTCATGTACGCACGCGACAATGGTGCAGGTGCCAGTGACCTGCAACAACGCCTCCCTGCTGATGGCCAGATAGAGGCGGCTACGGAGATGTTGCGGATGCTGGCCGACGGCACTCGGCTGCGGTTGATGTGGCTACTCGTCGGCGGCGAGCACGACGTGACGGCGCTGGTAGAGGCGCTGGGGGTGGCGCGGCCGGCGGTGTCGCAGCATCTCGGCAAGCTGCGGTTGGCCGGGCTGGTCGTCGTGCGGCGTGACGGCCGGCGCGCCCTCTACTCCGCCCGAGGTGGGCATGTGCGGCGACTGGTGACCGAGGTCATGCAGGCGGCGTCTCACCGGGTGGGCGGCATCCCCGACCACGATTGACGTGCGAGGCGGGTGCGGCTACTCGCCGACCTTGGAACGGGGGTCGGCGAACCACTCGCGGGTGAACCCACGGACCGCGTCGACGTCGACCGCGTCGCAGGCGATGGTGCGGTATGCGTGCACGGCCTTGACCGCCTCAGCCTGGTCAGGGGCAGCGCCGCCCACGACCCGGCCGGCGGTGGAATCGGTGACGAGGGCCCGCACCTGGGCGAGCTGCTCGGCTGGCAGGTCCGGCCGGTAGGTGACGATCACGTACCCGTCACCGATGACGTGCCCGAACGACGTGGCCGGCACGACCTCGCCCGGTTCGAAGAAGTCCTTGACCGGGTGCCCACCGCCGGCCGGGAACGTCTCCGTGCGGTTGCGCACCTCGCAGCTGCTCGCCGGATCGGCAGCGGCTTGCACCGGGCGCAGCGCGTCAGGGCCGGAGGTGATGGCCAGGACCGCTGCGGCGACGACACCGGCGGCGATCAGCGCACCGTGTGAGAGCCGGACATCCCGCAGGCGGGGCAGGTAGTGACGCAGCACGTCGCCGATCATGAGCATGGCCACGGCCGCGATGAGTTGGCCGACCTCGACGCCGAGGTTGAAGGCCAGCACCCGAGGAATCAGCCCGTCCGAGGGCAGGCCCACGTCCTGCAACCGGGTGGCCAGGCCCAGGCCGTGCACGAGGCCGAAGGCGAGCACAGCGGCGGCGAACCAGGTCCAGTTCTTCGGCCGGCCGCGCAGACCGACCACGCCGACGAACACCAGGCTCAGCGCAACCACGATGTCGACCAGGACCGGATTGACGTGCCAGTCGGCTACGGTGGCGGTGAACAGGGTGATGCTGTGCCCGAGCGCGAACAGGGAAATCAGCTTCGCCGCCCGCCGGATCCCACCGGCCACGAGCAGCACCCCCCCGACGAACAGCAAGTGGTCCCAGCCGGCCAGCATGTGCTTCGTGCCCAGCCACACGAACCCGCCGACCGTCTCGCTTGATCCACCGACACCGTGAGCCCAGGCAGCGCCCGGCAGCATCAGCACCGTGGCCGTCACCACACCAGCGGCGATCGCGCCTTGTCGCACCGCAGCGAGCACCCCGCACCGCCCTTTCCTCCGTAGCCGCCCGCAAGCCGGAGGCCTGCCGCGTCGCCCGGGTAGTCGCTCCGCAGCCCCGGTTGGTTCCCGCAGTGACCGGGGCAACGAGCAGTCCGCCGCCTGATAGCGCTGGTGGTCGGCGTCAGGACACGGGAAGCCCCGCCAGGCCTGATCAACCTGACAACCAGCGGAGTGGCGTGCCGTGAACGTGCAACGAGTGGCGGTGATCAAGGGTCAGGAGTGGCCAACCACGGCCAACAGCGATCGATGCAGCAGGGATACCCAAAAGCAAGATCCCCACCGGCGTTTCCGCTGGTGGGGACCTCTGTAGCCCGGCGAAAGGCTATGTGGCCAGGGGCGGGGTCGAACCGCCGACCTTCCGATTTTCAGGCACCTACATTTTCGCAGGTGGGAGGGCCGTCGACGTCTGCCGTGCAACGGCTCGTGCGACCAGTTGCGCATCTTGATGTGCCGGGGCAGCAGCTACCCACCTAGCCGAGCACTGCCAAAAGATCCTGGCATGCCGTCTCGCAGCGCCGGCACGCGTCGGCATTCACCCGGCAGTGCTCGTGCATGGCAGCGTGCCTCTCGCACTCGTCGCCGCATACCTTGCAAGCGGTCACGCATGCTTGAACCAGCGCGCGTATGAGGTTGACATCGCGGCTGGTCTGCCGGGACAGCGCCCTCCCCGTCGTCTCGCAAATGTCGGCACAGTCGAGGTCCAACCGCGCACACCTGGCCAGCTCGGCCACCATCTGCTCGCTCAGGTCGGCGTCCGCGCACGCCGTGCATGCCTGCGCGCAGGCGAAGCACTGCTCGATACAGGTGACCAGAATGTTCGGGTCCAGCCCGGCGGATCCGAGCGGGTGGGTGTCGAGCATCGCCCGCGTGTAGGTGTGTCCCATGCCCTGCTCCCTTTTGGTCTCTTCCGTCCGGTTCACTCTCGCATCCATGCCAAGCCGTCCACCGCTGTATCAACCAAGTTCTATTTGACCTCCACCGCCAACAGCGCGCCAACTCCCTCCAGACTCTGGCCCCTGTATTTCCACAAGTCACAGGCTCCTTGCACCGGCGACTAGTTGCGCATGGTGATGTGCCGAGGCAGGCGTGCGACATCACCGTGTGCGGCGAGTTCCGATAGCGCCTTGGCGATCTCACGGTCACGCCCGTCGACGGCGTGCAGGTACCGGCGAGCTGCCGCCATGGACGAGTGCCCGAGTCGCTTCATCAGGTCGGCTAGGGTCGCGCCGGTCTGTGCGGCGAGGGTCTGCCCGGTGTGCCGCAGGTCGTGGAAGGTAAGGCCATCGAGCCCGACCTTCTTCCGCGCCCGGACGAACGCTTGGTACAAGGTGTTACCCCGCAACGGCGTGCCATCGCGGCTCACGAACAGCCGATCCGTGCCCGCGTACTGATCAAGGCGGCCCGCAAGCGGGCCGCGCCGGCCCGGCCCCGGCCTGCTGGCGACCTCCGGCCGGCATCGGCCGGGCCGGCCGGCCACGCTGCGGAGGACCAGAGAGACGAAGGGCTGAGCCGGGACGATCGCCATCGCGGTTGCTCTCCGTTAATGGCGGGGCGATCGCTGCCGCGCAGCAGAGCTGCTTGCCGCCGGAGTCTCGGGGGCGCTGTCTTCGGTCTGGTGACGACGAGGACCAGGGCGTGACCCATCCCCCGGGTGCCCGATTCTCTACGCCACCCGGCCGGCGTCAAGGGCGCTGCGCGTCGGCACGCCGATGGCCTACGGCCACCCTTGACCCCGACCGGGCGCCGCAGTCTTGGCACCTATTCAGGGGATGGGAGCAGACTGGCGGCCTGCGGTTGCATGACTTGCGGCACGCGGGCCGCGGGCAACGGAGGTCATCGTGGCAATACCGATTGACGCAGGCCGTCCAGGTGACATTTGGAGACTTCGCGCCGATGACATGCCTGTGCGCATAAAGGAGCGATACGAGCAGACGGTTGGGTTTCGTCTGGACGCCGAACCAGCACAATCGGGCTACGGGATTGGCCCGAGGGACTGGGACCACACTCTGCAGCGCTTTCGCGAGGATCTGGAAACGCTCTACGCCGGCGATCAGGCGCAGGTCTTCGTCCCGGAGACCGAGGTCTACATCCTCCAGATCGCGACGAACCCGTACAAGGCGTCGGGAAAGGGCTGGGTTGCCTGGCGAACCGGGCAACCACCCACATCGGAGTTCGCGGACTACGGTCTGTTCTTCGATCCTGCATCGGAGTGGAACCTCGACGGTGAACTGGTCTACCGACCTTTCGCCATGTTGGACGACGGCGCGCGGGTAGCTGATTCCCGGGGTCGGCAATGGACCTTTACTGCGCCCTTCTCGTTCACTGGCGGGGACGGCCAGCGCGGAACGCCCGCTTGGCCGCTGGTTGTGGCGGGGGACGACGAACGGACCAAGGCCCTGAACGGCAGCCGTGACAACGACCAGAGGGCCGAATGGAGCGCGCGCTCGGGCGTGGGTTCTGACGTCTTCGATCTTGAGTTGCCCGACTGGTAGGCATCCGCACAACGACGCGCCCCGCGACGCTACCGTGCCCCGGCACCTCCAGCACAGCGACAGCGGTCGCCGTGCTAGGGGTGCCGAGGCCGTCACGGGCCATCCGTGGGCCAGTAACCGGGGCGCGTAGCGGTCACGAGCGGGCACGAGAAGCAGCTGGGTGAACCGCCGGCCGCAGGCGTTTCGGACATCGCGGTCGGTTGATCACGCTCTTCTAAACTGAGGCTCCCGAGCGGCGTGTGGCCCGAGGGGCGGGCGCTTACGGCTGCCGTGCCAGGTGTAAAAGGCCACCCACAAGGCGACCCGGCTCCACGTGCAGCGAGCTCCGTCCGTGCGATCCCCGTGCGATAAGGGTCGGCCAGCAGCGGGATTCCGGGGTCAACGAGGGTCAGACCAGACAGACGGACTTTCGGCGCACAAAGCAAGATCCCCACCGGCGTTTCCGCTGGTGGGGACCTCTGTAGCCCGGCGAAAGGCTATGTGGCCAGGGGCGGGGTCGAACCGCCGACCTTCCGATTTTCAGTCGGACGCTCGTACCAACTGAGCTACCTGGCCGTGATGCTCGGTCCATGCTACCCGGAAGGCGGGGTCTCCGCCGGAAGGGTCACATGCTCCGATACGCAGAACGCCGCGCAATGGTTCACGCGGCGTCGGCGCTGGCGGTCCTGACGGGACTTGAACCCGCGACCTCCGCCTTGACAGGGCGGCGAGCACTCCAACTGCTCCACAGGACCTGGCTGGTGTTGCATCCGGCGCGAGCCGGACCGTGCCCCCAACGGGATTCGAACCCGTGCTACCGCCTTGAAAGGGCGGCGTCCTGGGCCGCTAGACGATGAGGGCGGCCCCGCCATCATTGCACACTCGCAACTTCAAGCGGACTTGCTCCCATCCGGCCCCGCCGGAGGCATGAGAAGCATATGCCATGCCCGGTCAGTGGGCCAAACCGGTATGGCCGGTGGCACATTGCCGGGCAAAACCGCAGGTCAGAGGGGTGTCACCGGGGTGGGGCGACGCCGAAGCGCCGTTTCAGGTCGATGATCAGGTGCGGGCAGGCGGCCAGGGTGCGGCTGCGATCGCCCCCGCCGTCGTGCATCAGCACGATCGCGCCGGGGCGGGCGGCGCCGTGGACCCGCTTGGCGAGGGTGGCGGCGGTTGGCTTCGCCCAGTCCTGCGGGTCCACGCTCCAGTGCAGCGACCGCATGCCGAGCTGCCGGGCCACCGCCACCACCTCCGGGGTCCACCGGCCGCCCGGTTGGCGGTAGAACGGCACCTTGGCGCCCGGCACGGCGGCCTGGATGGCCCGGTTGGTCCGGGCCAGGTCGGCCCGGATCTCGGCCACCGGCCGTCGGCCCAGGTCGAAGTCGTGCCGCCAGCTGTGGTTGCAGAGTTGGTGACCCTCACGGACGATCCGGACGACCAGCTCCGGGTGCTCGCGTACCTCGGTGCCGACCAGGCAGAACGTCGCCTTGACCCGGGCGGCTCGCAACTGGTCGAGGACCTTCGGCGTCCAGGCCGGGTCCGGACCGTCGTCGAAGGTCAGCGCGACGGCGCGTACCCCGGTGGCGCGCCGCAGGCCCGCCGGCAGCGTGGTGGGCTTCGGCCGCAGCTTGGGCTTGGGTTTCGTGGTCGGCCGCGGGGTCGCTGTCGGTGACGGGGTGGTCACCGGCGACGGGCTCGCCGCCGCCGTCGGGGCGGGCGCTGCGGCCTGCTGGGGGTCCCGTTGCGGTTCGCCGCAGCCGCCGGTGAGGAGCAGGACCAGGCCGAGGGCGGCAGCCAGGACGGGGCGTGCACGCATCGTCACTCCGAGGGGGGTCGGGTACGCGGTAGGCCCCGACGGTAGTGGACGACACGCCGATCCGGCAGGGTCGGTCAGGCCCCGCTCGACTGATCCAGTGAGTCCCGGACGGCCAGCGCCAGCGACACCGCCTCGGTCAGGTCGACCGGCCGGACCACTCCGGCGGGCAGTGTGTCGGCCTGCCAGCCGGGGCCGGCGGCCAGCACCAGCAGGGGGCGTCGAACCATCCCGAGCAGGGCGGACAGTTGCCGCGGGTCGGCGGTGGCGCGGGTGTGCGACCAGAGCACCACCGCGGCCGGTCCGGTCCGGTTCACGGCCTCGATCAGCGCCGCGAGCGGCACCCGGGCACCCAGCATGCGATACGCCACACCCGCCTCGGCGAGCGTGGCGGCCAACGCCTCCAACGGCAGGGTGTGCTGTTCCTCGTCGGCACAGGCGAGCAGGATCCGGGCCGGGCCGGCGGCCGGGCCGGGCCGGGCCACCGTGGCGAACGCCTCGGACACGCACCGGGACATCAGGTGCTCGACCTCGATCAGACCGGCGGTCGCGGCGTGCCGCTCCCCGATGCCGGCCAGCACCGGGCGCAGCAGGCCGTCCCAGGTGGCGACCACGCCGTCCCGGGCGAGGGCGTTGGCGATCGTCTCGCCGATCGCCGCGGAGTCCAGTCGCATGGCGGCCCGGGCCAGGCCACGGGCGACCGGCCCGGCCCGGCCGACCGGGATCGTCTGCCCGCCGCCGTCCCGACGGGCCCCGGCGCGCAGCCGCACCTCGGCGGCGGGACCGACGCCGGGGCTTTGCTTCGCCCAGCGGGCCGCCTCGGCCGGGGTGATCCCCTCCGCGGTGAGCCGACGCATGATCTCCAGGCGCGCGAGGTCGGCCGGCGTGTAGCGTCGGTGGTGACCCGGTACGTGCTGGCTGGGACCGAGGCCGTAGCGCTGGTGCCAGGTACGCAGCGTGGTGACCGCCACGCCCAGTCGGCGTGCCACGGCCCCCGCGCTCAGCGCCTCATCGGCCACCCGACCGCTCCGACGCGTCGTCCGCCGGAACGCCGGACGGGATGGTGGTGTCGGCGGGGCCGCCGGCGCGCAGCAGCCGGCTCACCACCCCGCCCAGCCAGGGCGCGTACGCGCGGGGGTCCGCGTCGATTTCGGCCATCAGCCGTACCGGGTCGACCCAGCGCAGCTCGGACACCTCGTCGGGGTCCGGCAGCACGGTGACGTCGGCCGGCACGTCGGCCCGCAGCACGTGGTCGTACTCGAACTCGACCCGACCGGTGGCCGGGTCCTCGGCGTAGTAGAGGTAGACGCCGACCTCGGTCAGCGTGACCGGGGCGGCGCCCAGCTCCTCGGCCAGCCGGCGGTTGGCGGCCTCCACCAGCGACTCGGCCGGTCGGGGGTGGCCGCAGCAGGAGTTGGCCCAGCGCTGCGGGAACCGGGTCTTGATCGGGGCCCGCCGTTGCAGCAGCACCCGGCCGGCCGGGTCGACCAGCAGCACCGAGAAGGCGCGGTGCAGCCGCCCCGGCGCCTGGTGCGCCGCGGCCACGGTGGCCTCGCCGAGCACGTTGCCGCGGTCGTCGACCAGCTCGACCAGGTGCCCTTCCCGGGACGTCACCGGACCCGCCCCCCGTTCCGGGTGTGCATCGCGCCCGTCCTGCCTGTGCCGCGCCGCCGGGCCGCGCTCCGCGCGCTCACCGCCCGGCACCGGTGATCCGGTTGGCCGCCAGCTTCCCGGAGATCAGCACCATCGGCACGCCCACGCCGGGCTGGGTGCCGGAGCCGGTGAACACGACGTTGGGCAGCTGCCGATGCAGGTTCGACGGGCGGAACGGGCCGGTCTGGAAGAGGCTGTGCGCGGCGGCGAACGGCGTACCGGCGGCCATGCCCTGCTCCTCCCACTCGGCGGGGGTGATCGTACGCAGCACCTCGATGCCGGCGCCGAAGCCCACGTACCCGCGCTCCTCCAGCGTCGCCATGAGCTGGTCGGTGTAGCGGCGGCCCAGGTCGCCGCGCCAGTCGAACGGGCCCCGTTCCAGGTTGGGCACCGGCGCCAGCACGTAGTAGGTGTGCCGCCCGGCCGGGGCCACCGCCGGGTCGGTCCGGCTGGGGTTGGTGACCAGCAGCGACGGGTCAGTCATCAGCTCGCCGCGCCGGATGACCTCGTCGAAGGTGCCCTTCCACTTCCGTCCGAAGTGGATGTTGTGGTGGGCGATCTTCTCATACCGCTGGGTCGAGCCGACGTGCAGCACGACGCAGGAGGGTGAGTAGGTCAACTTCCGTTGGCGGGCCGGGGGCAGCAGGTCACGGTAGGCGACCGGGAGGTCCGGGTTGAGCACCACCACGTCGGCCGGGATCAGCTCGCCGTCGGCGGTGAGCACTCCGGTGGCCCGGCCGTTGGCGGTCTCCACCCGCGTCACCGTGGTGCCGTACCGGAACTGCACGCCGTGCTTCTCGGCGGCGCCGGCCATGCCCCGGGAGACCGCGTGGATGCCGCCGCGCGGGAAGTAGACCCCGGCCACCGAGTCGAGGTACGCGATGACGCTGTAGATGGCCAGCGCGTCGTGCGGGGCGAGGCCGGCGTACATCGCCTGGAAGGAGAAGATGCGCTGGGTACGCGGGTCGCGGAAGAACTGGTTGATCTTCGTCTGGAGTCGCCGGAACGCGCCGTTGGCCAGCAGCTTCACCAGGTTGGCGGTGAGCAGGTCGGTCGGGGCGTCCAGGTTGCGGTCGATGAAGTCGGTCCGCTCCCAGTGCCACAGGTTGCGCGCGTAGTCCACGAAGCGCAGGTAGCCGTCGGCCTCGCGGGGGCCGCAGACCCGGGCGATCTCGGCGGCCATCCGGGTGGTGTCCGTGATGACGTCCAGCGTCGAGCCGTCGGGATAGTAGGCCCGGTAGGCGGGGTCGACCGGGGTGAGGTCCAGCCAGTCGCCGAGTTCCTCGCCGACCGCGCCCAGTGCCTCGGCGATCAGGTCGGGCATGGTGAGCACGGTGGGGCCGGTGTCGAACTCGTACCCGTCGACGGCCAGCCGGCCGGCCCGGCCGCCCGGCACCGGCTCGCGCTCCACCACGGTCACCTGCCGGCCGCTGCCGGCCAGGTGCAGCGCGCACGCCAGCCCGCCCAGGCCCGCGCCGACGACCACCACCCGGTCCGTACGCCCGTTCACGGTTCGCACGTGACCACCTCCTTCGCAAGGTCGCTCATCATGCCCGCCGCCTGGTCGCGGCGGTGGCGAGGCCGGTCAGCGCGGTGCGCGCGGTCTCGTCGATCGACGCGGTGTCCAGCGCGGTCAGCGCCTCGGACACCCGGTCGGAGATCATCCGCTCGACCCGGGACACCGCGCCGGTGTCGGCGACCAGTTCGGCGAGCCGGGCCACGTCCCGGGCGCCGGTCACCCGGCCGGCCCGCTCCAGCGCCCGCCGCTGGCCGGGGGTGCCCAGTTGGCGGGCCAGCATCAGCAGCGCGGTCGGCTTGCCGGTACGCAGGTCGTCGCCGGCCGGCTTGCCGGTGGTCGCCGGGTCACCGTAGACGCCGAGCAGGTCGTCGCAGAGCTGGAACGCCTCCCCGACGGCCAGGCCGTAGCGGGTGTACGCCGCGATAAGTGGCGCGTCGGCGGCGACACCGGCCAGGCAGGCGCCGAAGAGCAGCGGGCGCTGGACGGTGTAGCTGGCGGTCTTGTAGCGGGCCACCCGCAGCGCCCGGTCCACCGACCAGTCCACCGGATCGTGCTCGCCCAGCACGTCGAGGTACTGCCCGGCGACCGTCTCGATCCGCATCTGGTCGTAGCAGCGCCGCACCTCGAACAGCCGGGCCGGCGCCACGGTGGCGTGGCTGAGCAGCCGATCGGCCCAGACCAGGCAGAGGTCGCCGACGAGCACGGCCACCGCCTCGCCGAACCGGGCCGGGTCGCCGGCGTACCCGGCGGCGACGTGCCGGGCGGCGGCGGCGCGGTGCGCGGTGGGCCGGCCGCGCCGGGTGTCGGAGCCGTCCATCACGTCGTCGTGCACCAGCGCGAAGGTGTGCAGCAGTTCCAGGGCGGCGAACGCCGGCAGCACCGTCGGGAGCGGCTCCGCGCCGCCGACCACCCCGCGCCAGCCCCAGTACGCGAAGGTCGGCCGGACCCGCTTGCCGCCGGCCAGCACGCAGTCGCGCGCGGTGGCCGCGAAGCCACCCATCGCTGCGTCGATCTCGGTGAGTGAGCCGACCTCGGCGGCCAGGAACGCCGCCAGGGTGTCGTCCACCCCCTTGATCAGCTCTTTCGTGAACGCGGCCAGTACGCCGCGGACCGGATCGTCCGTCGCTCCCGGCTGTGCCGGCGCGACGCGGAGCGTATTACCCGCGACTGCGTCGTTGGCCATGTCGGCGAGCGTACCCTAGGGTTACGAGTTGCGTCGATTGCTGCGTCGAATTTCGAGGAGGGCCGGTGGACGCCGATCTCACCGCTGCCTATGCCCGCTGCCAGGAGCTGCACCGACGGCACGGTCGCACCTACTATCTCGCCACCCGGCTGCTCCCCGCGTGGAAACGACGTCATGTGCACGCCCTGTACGGATTCACGCGCTACGCCGACGAGATCGTCGACCGCACCGAGGAGCTGCCGCCCGCCGAGCGCGCCGCCCGGCTGGACGAGTGGTCGTCGGAGTTCGTCGCCGGCCTGCACGGTGGGCCGGTCAATGACCCGCTGCTCCCGGCCGTGCTGCACACCATCGCCGTCTTCGATCTGGACCGCGCCGACTTCGCGTCGTTTCTGCGCAGCATGGCGATGGACCTGACCGTGCTGTCGTACCCGACCTACGACGACCTGCTCGACTACATGGAGGGCTCCGCGGCGGTCATCGGCACCATGATGCTGCCGATCCTCGGCAGCTCCGACCCGGCGGCGGCCCGCGAGCCGGCCCGCCAGCTCGGCATCGCCTTCCAGCTCACCAACTTCATCCGGGACGTCGCCGAGGACCTCGACCGGGGCCGCACCTACCTGCCCGACGAGGATCTGGCCAAGTTCGGCGTCACCCGCGACGACCTGCTCGCCGCGAAGGAACAGGCCCGCACCACGCCGAGGATCCGGGACCTGATCGAGTACGAGGTGAGCCGCGCCCAGGCGCACTATGAGGCCGCCGCACCGGGCATCACCCTGCTCAACTCCGCCTCGCAGGCGTGCATGCGGACCGCGTACGCGCTCTACGGCGGGATCCTCGACGAGGTCGCCGCGCAGGGCTACGACGTGTTCGTCCGCCGGGCGCTGGTGCCGCAGCGCCGCCGGCTGGCGGTGGCCGCCCGGGCCCTGCTCACCCCGACCGGCAGCCCGGTCGCCGTACCCGGGCCGAGCCTGGTCCCGCGGTGAGTACGCGGACCGCGGTGGTGCTGTTCACCCGCGACCTGCGGGTGCACGACCACCCGGCGCTCGCCACCGCCTGCGCGGCGTTCGACCGGGTGGTGCCGCTGTACGTGCTCGACCCGGCGCTGGCCGACAGGTCGCCGAACCGCACCCGCTTCCTGCACCAGAGCCTGACCGACCTGCGCGAGGAACTGCGCCGGCGCGGCGGTGACCTCATGGTGCGCCAGGGCGACCCGGTGGCCGAGACGATCCGGCTGGCCCTGTAGGTGGGCGCCGAGGGGATCGGGCTCTCCGCCGACGTCAGCCGGTACGCCCGCCGTCGGGAGCGCCGGCTGCGTGCCGAGTGCGACCGGCACCGCCTCTTCCTGCGACTCTTTCCCGGCCTGACGATCGTCGAGCCGGGGGCGCTGCGCCCGGGCGGCGGCGACCACTACCGGGTCTTCAGCCCGTACCACCGCGCCTGGGCGGTGGCCGACCGTCGCGAGGAGCTGGCCGCGCCCCGGCGCGTCACCCTGCCCGACGGCGTGCGGCCCGGCCGGCTGCCCGCGCCGCCGAAGGGCGAGTCGCCCGGGGCCGCCGTCGGCGGCGAGAGCGTCGGGCAGCGCCGGCTCACGCAGTGGCTGCCCACCCTCGACCGGTACGACGACATCCACGACGACCTGGCCGGCGACGAGACCTCCCGGCTCAGCCCGTACCTGCGGTTCGGCTGCCTGTCGCCGCTGGCCGTGGCGAACCGGGCCGGCGGCACCGATGGGCCGTTCGTCCGGCAGCTCTGCTGGCGGGACTTCTACCACCAGGTCACCGCCGCCTTCCCGGACATCTCCACCAGCGCCTACCGGCGCGGGGCCTCGGAGGGCTGGCGGTACGACGCGGACGCCCTCGCCGCCTGGACCGAGGGACGCACGTCGGTGGCGGGGAAGGCGGTGCACCAGCCGTGGCGGCTCCCCGACGACGTACGCCGGCAGCTGGACTATCCGCCGCCGCTGGAGGTGCCCGGCGCCGACCCGGTCTGGATGCGCTGACCCGACCCGGGCTAGAGGCAGGAGTGCAGCACCTCGACCAGTTCGTCCACCCGGTCGTGGTCGGCCAGATGTGCCGTGGCGTAGGCGAAGACGTAGCCCCGCTCCGGATCGGCCCAGGCGCTGCTGCCGCCGATCCCGCCCATGCCCCAGCTCCCGTCCGGCTCGCGCTGCATCCCCAGCGTCCAGTAGGCCCGGCGATCGAGCACCAGGTCCGGGCCGTCGTACTGGACCCGGGTGGCCTCGGCGACCAGCTCGGGGCTGAACAGGCGTACCCCGTCGAGGGTGCCGCCGGCGGCCAGGCCCGCGTAGAGCCGGGCCAGCGCGGACGCCGTGGCGTGCAGGTTGACCGCCGGGACCTGCGCGCCCCGCCAGAGCGGGCTGTTGGCCACCGCCAGGTCGAGGCCGCCGGGTGGGTTGCTCAGCGCCCGGGCCCGCAGCGACCCCGGCTCACCCAGCATCCGCACCGGCCAGGCCGGATCGCCGTACGACAGGTCCATGCACCGCCGCTGGTCCGCCGTCCCGAGTCCGAAACCCAGGTCGAGGCGCCACGGGTCGGCGATCTCCTCGGCCAGGAACCGCCCCACCGACCGCCCGTCGACCCGGCGGACCAGCTCGCCCACCAGGTGCCCGTACGTCCAGGCGTGCTCGCCCGCGACGCTGCCCGGCTCCCACTCCGGGTCGGCGGCGGCCAGGTCGGCGCAGAGCAGCTCCCAGTCGGCGACCGCCTCGGCCGGCCGGGCCACCGGGAAGGTCGGCAGGCCGGCGGTGTGGCTCAGCACCTGGCGGACCGTGGCGGGGGCGTGGAACCCGGCCCAGTGGGTCGCCACCGGGTCGTCCAGGTCGAGCCGACCACGGTCGACGAGCAGCAGCAGGCAGAGCGCCGCGACGGGCTTGCCGACCGAGTAGACGTTCACCAGCGTGTCCGGCCGCCACGCCCCGCGGCTGTCGGCTCCCAGGTCGACCACCGGGCGGCCGTCGTACCAGATGGTCAGGCCGGCGCCGGTCTCCCGGCCGGTGGCCAGCAGATCGTGGAAGCAGTCGCGGACCGGGGCGAAGCGATCGGGCATGCGGCCACCGTAGGCGGTTAGGAATGATTACGGGCGCGGGAATTCTGGTGCAGTCGCTGGCCGGCGTCCGATGGCTGGGGAATGCTGGCGGCATGGCGGAGCCGGAAGTGGTGGACGTGGTCGTGGTCGGGTTGGGCGTCGGCGGCGAGGAGGTGGCCGGGCGGCTCGCCGAGGCCGGCCTGAGCGTCGTCGGCATCGAACGGGACCTGGTCGGCGGGGAGTGCCCGTACTGGGGGTGCATCCCCAGCAAGATGATGATCAGGGCGGCGAACGCGCTCGCCGAGGCGCGGCGGGTCAACGAGCTGGCCGGTTCGGCCCAGGTCCAGCCGGACTGGGCGCCGGTGGCCAAGCGGATCCGCGAGGAGGCCACCGACACCTGGGACGACACGGTGGCGGTCGACCGGTTCACCGGCAAAGGTGGGCGGTTCCTGCGGGGCAGCGCCCGGCTCGACGGCCCCGGCCGGGTACGCGTCGGCGACCAGGTCATCCGGGCCCGGCACGGGATCGTGTTCGGCACCGGCACCCGGCCCTCCGTGCCGCCGATCGACGGGCTGGCCGACACGCCGTACTGGACGAACCACCAGGCGATCGAGGTCGAGGAGCTGCCCGAGTCGCTGCTGGTGCTCGGCGGCGGCGCGATCGGGCTGGAGCTGGCGCAGGTGTTCGCCCGGTTCGGCGTACGGGTGACGGTGGTCGAGGCGGCGGACCGGGTCCTCGCGGTCGAGGAGCCCGAGTCCTCCGAGGTGGCCGAGAAGGCGCTGCGCGCCGACGGGGTGGAGATCCGCACCGGCGTCAAGGCGGACCGGGTCAGCCACGACGGTGCCACCTTCACCGTGCACGCCGGCGACGACGCGTTCCACGCGGAGCGGCTGCTGGTGGTCACCGGGCGCCGGGCGCACCTGGACGAACTGGGCCTGGACACGATCGGCGTGGACCCCGGGCAGCGCTACCTGCCGGTCGACGGGCAGATGCGGGTGACCGACGGTGTCTGGGCGGTCGGCGACGTCACCGGTGAGGGGGCCTTCACCCACATCGCGATGTACCAGGCGGCGATCGTCATCGCCGACGTGCTGGACCGCACCCGGCACGCCGACAGCGGCCCCGACCCGAGCGGGACGGCCAGCGTGGTGGGCGGTGCGATGGGCGCGGCCAGCGCCGTCGGCGGCGCGATGACCGCGACCGGCCCGAGCGGTGCCGCCGGTACCCCGCCCCGCGCCGACTACCGGGCGCTGCCCCGGGTCACCTTCACCGATCCGGAGGTCGGTGCGGTCGGCCTCACCGAGCACCAGGCCCGCCAGCGCGGCATCAACGTGCAGGTCGGCATCGCCCAGCTGTCGTCTTCCGCCCGGGGTTGGATCCACAAGGCCGGCAACGACGGCTTCATCAAGCTCGTCGCGGACGCCGACCAGGGCGTGCTGGTCGGCGCGACCTCCGTCGGCCCGGCTGGCGGCGAGGTGCTGTCGGCGCTGGTGGTGGCGGTGCACGCGGCGGTGCCGTTGAGCCACCTCCGACACATGATCTACGCGTACCCGACGTTCCACCGGGCGATCGAGGACGCCCTGCGCGACCTCAGCTGACGGTGCCGTGGCGGCCGGCGCCGGCGGCGAACCGGGCCGCGCCGGCCGCCGCGTCCGTGGCCAGCGACCGCACGCCGTACGCCAGCTCGGTGGCGAGCGCCTCCGGCTCGGTCAGGCCGGCGGTGGCGAGCACCGACGCGCGGTCGTTGCGCAGGCAGGTCTGCGGGTGTCGGGCGATCTCGGCGGCCAACCGCTCGGCCTCCGCCCGCGCCTCACCCGGCGGGACCAACCGGTTGACCAACCCCATCGCGTACGCCTCCTCGGCGGGCACCGGGCGGCCGGTGAGGATCAGGTCCATCGCCCGGCTCTCCCCGATCAACCTCGGCAGCCGGACCGTCCCGCCGTCGATCAGCGGTACGCCCCAGCGCCGGCAGAACACCCCGAGCACCGCGTCGGACTCGGCGACCCGCAGGTCGCACCAGAGCGCCAGCTCCAGGCCGCCCGCCACGGCGTACCCGGAGATCGCGGCGACGACCGGCTTGGACAGCGACATCCGGGTCGGACCCATCGGGCCGTCGCCGTCCGACTCGACCCGGTTGCCGCTGGGCGTACCGATCGCCTTAAGGTCGGCGCCGGAGCAGAACGTGCCGCCGGCGCCCCAGAGCACCGCGACCCGGGCCTGCGGGTCGGCCTCGAAGGCGCGGAACGCGTCGGCGAGCGCCCGCGCGGTGGGACCGTCGACGGCGTTGCGCGACGCCGCCCGGTCGAGGATCACCGTGGTCACCGGTCCGTCGTGCGTGACGTGTACGGCCATCGGCACAGCATGCCGCCCGGCGGCGCCGGCACGCCAGGGCGTGCCGGCGCCCGATGGGCCGCTAGCATCGCGGACGGCAACGATCATGCGAGGTGCCCCGCGTGCGCGGGGAGAATCGGGAAGCCGGTGCAAATCCGGCACGGGCCCGCCGCGGTGACCGGGGAGCCACCGTCCACGCGCGAGAGCGCAGCCACTGGCCGTACGGCTGGGAAGGCGGGCGGCCAGGCGTCGATCCGGGAGTCCGAAGACCGGCCTCGCGTCGACCGCCCACCCGTCCGGGTGGGCCTTGCGCAGCGGGAGCCTGCCGTGGACCTCTACACCGCCATCCACCGTCGCCGGGACGTCCGGGCCGAGTTCACCGGGGCGCCGGTGCCGGACGACACCCTGCACCGCGTCCTCGACGCCGCGCACGCCGCGCCCAGCGTCGGCTACTCACAGCCGTGGGACTTCGTCCTGGTCCGGGACGCCGGGCTGCGCCGCCGCTTCCACGAGCACGTCCGGACGGAACGGGACACCTTCGCGGCCACCCTCTCCGACGAGGCGGCGGCACGGTTCGCCCGCATCAAGATCGACGGTGTGCTGGAGTCGACCCTGTCGATCGTGGTGACCTACGACCCGTCGCGGGGCGGCCCGGCCGTGCTGGGCCGGCACGCCATCGCCGACGCCGGCCTCTACTCGGTCTGCCTGGCCATCCAGAATCTCTGGCTGGCCGCCACCGCCGAGGGCCTCGGCGTCGGCTGGGTCTCCTTCTACCGGGAGCCGTTCCTGGCCGACCTGCTGGGCATTCCCACCGGCATCCGGCCGGTGGCCTGGCTCTGCGTCGGGCCGGTGACGCACCTGGAACAGGTGCCCGACCTGGCCCGGCACGGCTGGCGGCAGAAGCGCCCGCTGGCCGAGGCCCTGCACACCGACCGCTGGACGGGCGGCCACTGACCCGTCGCCGCGGTTGCGAACTGTGTGAAGAGTTGTGGTCGTCCCAGCGACGACAACTCTTCACGCCACGCTGACCGTGGACAGGCCGAGCCAGGAGGCCAGCGCCGCCAGCTCGGCGTCCACCGCCGCGGTGACGGCGGGGTCGAACGGGACGTCCTGGTGGATGGCGTGCACCCGCAGGACCCCGGACCGGTGGTCGGCCGTGGCGTCCACCTTGCCGACGAGCCGGTCGTGGTGCAGCACGGGCAGCGCGAAGTAGCCCCAGCGGCGCTTCGCCTTCGGCAGGTACATCTCCAGGACGTACTCGAAGTGGAAGAGCTCCCGGGCCCGCTTCCGGTCGTGGACCAGCCGGTCGAAGGGCGACAGCAGCGCGGTACGGCCGGCGAACGGCTGGCCGAGGGCCGCCGGGTCGACCCGCCAGCTGCCGGAGGTGCCCTCGACCTGCGCCGGCTCACCGGCCTCCCCGACGACCGACGCCCGCGCGATGCCCAGCGAGCGCAACCGCCGCTCGTCGCGCATCCGCCGGGCCTCGTCGGCCGGGACGGCCAGCGTGCCGGCCGGGTAGACCCGCTCGGCCAGGTCCCACCGACGTTGCCGGCCGACCCGGTCGGCGATGGCGATCTCGCCGCGGGCGGCGAGGAGCTCCAGCATCTGTGTGACGTTGCGGTTGTTCGTCCAGCCGGTCGACGGCCAGGGCGCCACGCTGGTGTCCGGCACCTCGCGGGACAGCAGCGGGCCGGAGGCGCGCAGCAGATCGAGCACGTCGCGGCGGAAGGAGTCGTTGGCTTTCAGCCAGGCGCGCCGCCGCGGATCCTCCGGACACGTGGCCATCTCGGCGAGGTGGAGCCCGAGGTCCGCCATTGGTCGCACCATCGCCAGGTGCTGGAACTGCTCGAACGCGGTGCGGTCACGCTCCACCGCCTGCCGCAGGTGGGCCGGCGCGTACCCGGCGCCGAGCCGGGTCCACGCCACCAGGTCGGCGCTGGGCGCCACCGCCGCCGTCGGGTCCAACTGCAGGAACGACAACCGGTCCAGGACCGTCAAGAGGTCCGTCGGCCGGTGCGCGTCGAGCAGCTGGGCCCGGACGGCGATGCGCCGGGCCTCACGACGATCGATTCGATGAAACCGCATCAGGCGAGGCTACTCAGAACTCGTCGTCCAGGCTGACCTCACCGCCGACCGCCACCTGGTACGCGGACACCCGCCGCTCGAAGAAGTTGGTCAGCTCCTGCACGTCCTGCAACTCCATGAACGGGAACGGGTTCGTCGACCCGTACGCGGGCGGCAGGCCGAGCCGGGCGAGCCGGGCGTCCGCCACGTACTCCAGGTAGCGGCGCATGTCGGCGGTGTTCATGCCCGGCAGGCCGTCCCCGCAGAGGTCCCGGGCGAAGGCCAGCTCGGCCGTCACCGCCTCGTCCAGCATGGTCCGCACCTCATCCGCCATCGCCTCGTCGAACAGCGACGGCTCCTCGGCGCGGACGGTGTCGACCACCGAGAAGGCGAACTCCATGTGCATCGACTCGTCGCGGAACACCCAGTTGGTGCCGGTGGCCAGCCCCGAGAGCAGCCCGCGCGAGCGCAGCCAGTAGACGTAGGCGAAGGCGCCGTAGAAGAACAGCCCCTCCACGCAGGCCGCGAAGCAGATCAGGTTGAGCAGGAACGCCCGCCGGTCCGCCCGGCTCTCCAGCCGGTGCAGGCTGCCGATCGAGTCGATCCAGCGGAAGCAGAACTCGGCCTTGTCGCGGATCGACGGGATGTGCTCGACCGCGGCGAACGCCTTCACCCGCTCGTCGTGGTCGGGCAGGTAGGTGTCGAGCAGCGTCAGGTAGAACTGGACGTGCACCGCCTCCTCGTAGAGCTGGCGGGAGAGGTAGAGGCGGGCCTCGGGCGCGTTGACGTGCTGGTAGAGGTTGAGCACCAGGTTGTTCGCCACGATCGAGTCGCCGGTGGCGAAGAACGCCACCAGGCGGTGGACCAGGTGCCGCTCGCCGGCGGAGAGCGTCGTCAGATCGGGTACGTCGGAGGCCAGGTCCACCTCCTCCACCGTCCAGGTGTTGCGGATGGCGGCCCGGAACCGCTCGTAGAAGTCCGGGTAGCGCATCGGTCGCAGGGTCAGGTCCATGCCGGGGTCGAGCAGCATCGTCACTGGCAGGCCTCGCAGATCTCGGGGTTCTCCAGCGAGCAGGCGACCGCGTCGCTCTCGCCGACGGACAAGGTGAGCAGGGCCGGCGCCGCCGGTCGTGGCGAGGGCACGGGTGCGGCGGCCGGCGCGGCGGCGACCGTGGTCTGCGCGATCCGGGTCGCCGGACGGGACCGCAGGTAGTAGGTGGTCTTCAGCCCGGCCCGCCAGGCGTACGCGTACATCGAGGAGAGCCGGCCGATGGTCGGGCTGGCCTGGAACAGGTTGAGCGACTGTGACTGGTCCACGTACGGGGCGCGGGCGGCGGCCAGGTCGATCAGCGCCTTCTGCGGCAGCTCCCAGGCGGTGCGGTGCAGCGCCTTCAGCTCCGGCGGCAGGTCCAGTTCCTGCACCGAGCCGTCCGCCCGCTTGATCGCGTCCCGGGTCTGCGGGGTCCACCGGCCCAGCCGCTTCAGGTCGGCGACCAGATGCCGGTTGACCTGGAGGAACTCCCCGGAGAGGGTCTCCCGCTTGAAGACGTTGGAGACCAGCGGCTCGACGCACTCGGCGCAGCCGGCGATCGAGGCGATGGTGGCCGTCGGCGCGATCGCCACCAGCAGCGAGTTGCGCAGCCCGTGCCGGGCCACCTTCTCCCGCAGCGCCGCCCACGCCTGCGGCCTGGTGGGCCGGGCGTCCGCCCAGTGGTCCGGGTGCAGCACCCCGCCGGCCGCCCGGGTCAGCGGGTACGCCGGATGCGCGCCGCGCTCCGCCGCCAGGTCGGCGGAGGCGTCGTACGCGGCCAGGGCGACCTCCTCGGCGATCCGGGTGGACAGCGCCAACGCCTCCGGCGAGTCGAACGGCAGCCGCAGCGCGGCGAAGACGTCGGCCAGCCCCATCACGCCCAGCCCCAGCGGCCGCCACCGGCGGTGCGCGGTGGCCGCCTGCTCGGTGGGGAACCAGTTCCGGTCGATCGCCCGGTCCAGCGCCCCGACGGCCAGCCGGACCGTCGTGGCGAGCGTGGCGAAGTCCACGCCACCGTCGACCAGGTGGGCGGCCAGGTTGACCGAGCCGAGCGTGCAGACGGCCGTCTCGTCGTCGCTGGTCACCTCCAGGATCTCGGTGCAGAGGTTGGAGTGGTGCACCACGCCGCCACCCGCGCCGACCTGGTTGCAGGTGCGGTTCGCCGCGTCCTTGAACGTCATCCAGCCGTTGCCGGTCTGCGCCAGGGTGCGCATCATCCGGCCGTACAGGGTGCGGGCCGGCAGCGTCCGGACCGCCTTGCCGGCGGCCTCCGCCGCCCGGTACGCGGTGTCGAACTCCGCGCCCCACAGGTCGACCAGCTCCGGCACCTCCTTCGGGTCGAACAGCGACCAGTCGGCGTCCGCCTCGACCCGGCGCATGAACTCGTCCGGCACCCAGTTGGCCAGGTTCAGGTTGTGCGTACGCCGGGCCTCGTCGCCGGTGTTGTCCTTCAGCTCCAGAAACTCCTCGATGTCGGCGTGCCAGGTGTCCAGGTAGACGCAGGCCGCGCCCTTGCGCCGGCCGCCCTGGTTGACCGCCGCGACGCTGGCGTCGAGGGTGCGCAGCCAGGGCACGATGCCGTTGGAGCGGCCGTTGGTGCCCCGGATCAGCGACCCCCGCGAGCGCACCCGGGACCACGAGATGCCGATCCCACCGGCGAACTTGGACAGCCTCGCCACCTGCGTGTAGCGGTCGTAGATCGAGTCCAGCTCGTCCCGGGGCGAGTCGACCAGGAAGCAGGAGGAGAGCTGCTGGTGCCGGGCGCCGGCGTTGAACAGCGTCGGCGAGCTGGGCAGGTAGGCCAGCCGGGACATCAGCCGGTACAGCTCGCCGGCCTGCTCCACCGTGTCCGACAGGCCGGTGGCGACCCGCAGCCAGAAGTGCTGCGGCCGTTCCAGCACCGCCCGGCTGCGCGGGTGGCGCAGCAGGTAGCGGTCGTGCAGGGTGCGCAGTCCGAAGTATTCGAAGGCGTCGTCGCCGGCGCGGTCGACCAGGGCGTCGAGGGTGGCGGCGTGCGTCGCGACGAAGCCGGCGAAGCCCGGGTCCAGCAGGCCCTCGGCGTACGCGGCGGCGACACTGTCGCTGAAGCTGTCGATGCCCTGGCCGGTGGTCTCGTCGGCGATCCGCCCGGCGAGCAGGCGGGCGGCCAGCCGGGCGTACCCGGGCTCCTCGGCGGTGAGCCCGGCCGCCGCCGCGATGGCCAGCCGGGTCAGCTCGTCGGTGTCCGCGCCGGCGGTGCGCCCCGAGGAGACCAGGGCGAGGATCCGCTCCGGGTCGGTGTCGGGCAGGTCGTGATGGTGTCGGTGCAGCAGGTCCCGCAGTGCCCCGACCGGGGGTGGGGCGATGGTGGATGACGCCGTCACGTGCTCTCCTGGGTGGTCGGTGTGGACCGCGGGAGGGCACGACGGCACGCCGGATCGCCACCGGTCGGTGTGCCGGCGGTGCTCCGTACGGCTCGACGGCCCTCCCACGAGGCCCCGAGGTGGTCCGCGTGCCCGGTGGGCACGCCCTACTGGCAGGTCTTCGGACTCGCGGGCAGACGCGTCCGGCGCGTTCGCCTACTGGCCGTCGCTTCCCGGGCCCCGTCGGGCCCAGTGCTCGTGACGGCGGTCGTTCCCGCTCACCGCTGCGGGGCAGTCCCGGATTCGCACCGGGTTCCCTGTTCGGCGCGACGCCTGGCCGACGTCGACGCCTGGCGGACCCTTGGGGGGGTCGCACCAGCAGTAAAAGTGATCCTAGATGTAGTGGGTCGCAAAAAGCCAACACACCATATGCTGTGGGCGTGTCGCGTCGGCGGGAAAATCTGCGCCGCGTACAACCTGGACGGTGCCCGACCCCGTCAGCGGGGTGAATGTTCATGGACGGGGTGGGTGGATGCGGGCGGACCTGGAACAGGAGTACGTCGAGTACGTCACGTCGCGGCTGCCGGCGCTGCGCCGGATCGCCTGCCACCTGACCGGGGACGCGCACCGTGGCGACGATCTGGTCCAGACCGCCGTCACCCGGCTCTACGTCGGCTGGCGGCGGGCCCGCGAGGCGGACAACGTCGACGCGTACGCGCGTACCGTGCTGGTCCGGGTCTTCCTCGACGAGAAGCGCCGGCTCTGGTCCCGGGTCCGCCTGGTCGACACGCCACCCGAGCCGGCGCCCGCCCCGACCGGCGACGCGGTGGAGGACCGGGAGCTGCTGCACGCCGCGCTCGCCCAGGTGCCGCCCCGGCAGCGAGCCGTGCTGGTGCTCCGCTTCCTGCACGACCGGCCGGTGGACGAGGTGGCCGCCACCCAGGGCTGCACCGCCGGCACGGTCAAGAGCCAGACCTCGCACGGCCTGGCCAGCCTGCGCCGGCTGCTCGGCACGGGCGCCTACGCGATCACCGGAGAGGGGAAGTGATGGAGGAGAAGCTGCTGGCGCCGCTGCGGGACGTACCGCTCCCGCCGTCCGCCGTGGACCTGCACCGGGCCGTACGCGACGGGCGCCGGCAGGTGCGGCGGCGGCGGATCGCCGCGACGGCCACCGCCGGGCTCGCGGTGGTCGCGGTCCTGGCCGCAGCCCCGGCGCTGGTCGGCCGGGCGGACCGGCCGACGCCGGTCGCCCCCGCGCTCACGCCGTCCCCGACCGCCGCGATGCCGGCGACCGCCCCGGCCGCCTTCGACCCCGCCCGGCAGTACGCCGAGTTCGGTTGGGTGCCTCCCGTCATGACCGACCGGACCGTCCGGACCGGGACCGACCAGCTCGCGCTGACCGCCTCGGCGCCGCAGACGTCACCCCGGCCCGTCAAGGACGCGCCCGCGGCCGAACTGCGGCTCGTTGCTGCCGGCCGGGACATCACGCTCGGCATCGACCGGGACTTCGCCGTGGCCGCCGGCCGGGCGGGCTCCGCGGGCCTGGAGCCGGCCGAGCCGGTCAACGGCCGGGCTGCCCGATGGAACGCGAACGCCGCCGCCGCCGAGCCCCGGTCCGCCGCGCTGCGCTGGGAATACGCCCCGGGCGCCTGGGCCGAGGTGATTGTGCGGCACATCCCCGAGAGTGCCGGCGACCCGCGCGCCGTCACCCGGCGGATCGCCCTCGACCTCCGCTACGCCGTGGACCGGCCGATCCGGCTGCCGGTGCGCTTCGCCACGCCCCCGGCCGGCCTGAAGCCGATGGCGTACCTGGTGACCAGGAGGGCGAACGACCGTTGGGACGTCGAGCTGTCCTACGGCGCCGGCAAGCGGACGAAGTACGGGGACTGGCCGCTGGTCGTACTGATGCTGCCCCGCAAGTCGGTGACCGGCGACGGTGCGGTCATCGGCGATCCCACCTCCCGCATCGACGGCCATCCCGCCCGCCGCACGTCCTCCCTGGACGGCGGCGCGAGCCTCCAGGTCTACGGAGTCCAGGGTCTGTACGTGGAAATGACCGCGCACGACAAGGCCACCCTGCGCAAGCTCGGCGGCAACCTGGACGCCCTCTTCCGCAGCGCCACCTTCCACCCGGAGGCCCACGACTGGCGCTGATTTCGACCGGGCAGCGGAATTCGTCCCCGCCGCCCGGTTTGCGACCGCAGCTGCCGGGAAGTCGGGGAACGTGCGAGCCCTGATGAACAAGATCGAGCAGAACGCCGCGCTGGACCCGGTCGGCGACCGGCTCCAGCGGGCCGTCCAGTCGACCCTGCGTGGGCAGCGGGTCCGTGACCTGCTGCACGGCGTCTGGCTGGGCCATCCGCTGCACCCGGCGATGGTGCAGGTGCCGGTGGGCGCGTGGATCAGCGCCGCCGTGCTGGACCTGCTGCCCGGTCAGCGCCGGGCCGCGACCACCCTGGTCGGGCTGGGTACGGTGAGCGCCCTCCCGGCCGCCGTCGCCGGGCTGAACGACTGGGCCGCCCTGGCCCGGGACCAGCGCCGCGTCGGGCTGGTGCACGCCGCCTCCAACTCCGTCGCGCTGGTGTTCTACGCCAGTTCGCTTGCCGCCCGGATGCGCGGCCGGCACGGCATGGGGCGCGCCCTGGCGTACCTGGGGCTGACCGCGGCCAGCACCGGGGCGTACATCGGCGGGCACCTGGCGTACAAGCAGGGTGCGCAGGTCAACCAGAGCATCTCCGAGCTGCACCGGATGACCGACGAGTGGAAGGCCATCGCCGACCTGGCGACGCTTCCGCAGCGCGAGCTGATCACCCGCGAGGTGGACGACGTCTCGGTGATCCTCTACCGGCACGGCGACGACGTCACTGTGATGCTGGAACGCTGCCCGCACCAGAGCGGCCCGCTCGGCGAGGGCGAGGTGCAGGAGATCGAGGGCCACGCCTGCGTGGTCTGCCCCTGGCACGGCTCGACGTTCCGGCTCAACGGCGGCGAGGTCGTGCACGGCCCCGCCGCGAACGACCAGCAGCTCCTGCCGACCCGGGTGGTCGACGGAATCCTCCAGACCAAGCTGCCCTGACCTCCCACCGGGCACTTGGCCGGGCCGCGTTGGCCCGGGCCAGGCGGCCCGTCGGCCCGTCGGCCCGTCGGGATTGCGGGCACGGCAGGGCACCGTGGGCCGGGCCAGGGACCTGCCGGTTCCAGTCGCGAGCGCCGCAGATCACGCCGGCCCACTGTTGGTGGGCGCGGCCCGAGGCGGCGGGCAAGCCGGGCGGCGGCTCGCCTCGTCCTGCGCCCGGTGCGCGTACCCCTGGTCAGTCGCGGCGGTGGCGAGCGCGGGCGGCCGCGACGGCCCGGGCCGGGCGGCGGCGCAGCCCGAGCACCGCGCCGATCTGCGCGCCGACGATGCTGGCCACGGCGAGCACGGCGGAGACCGCCAGCGGCCGGTTCATCCCGTCGTCGTCGGTGGCCCGCGAGGCCCCGGCCGCCATCGCCGGGGGTGCCCCCGCCGGCCGCTCCGCCTGCGGCGGCATCGTCCGGGGTACCGGCTGTCCCGGCGTCGCGCCGGTCCCGCCCGGTCCGACCTGACCGCCCGGAGTACCCGGCCCGGCCTGCTCGTCGGGGACCGGCGACCCGATGCCGCCGGGGGACCCCTTCGGCGAACCCGGGGACGCGGCCGGCGGATGCGGCGACGGCTTACGGGGCGTCGCCTGCCCGGCCACCAGCCGGCCGGTCGCGTGCGTGCGTGCGCCGCCGTCCTCCGCCCGCGCCGGCAGCTTGATCAGCTGGCCCGGCCGGATCCGGTCGGCGTCGGGCAGCCGGTTGAGCCGGGCCAGCTCCTGGTAGCGGTCGAAGTCGTCCAGGTAGCGTTCCGCCACCTCGCCCAGGTAGTCGCCCTTGGCGACCCGGTACACCGGCGGGGCCGGCTGTGGCCGGACAGCCTCGGCGCCGGCGCCCTCCGGAGCCGCCCCCGTCGATCCGACGGGCGGCGCCGCGAGGACCAGCGTCGCGCCCGTCGCCGGCACTGCCGCGTCCGTCGCCGGGAGCCCGGTGCCGGCCGTCGCCGGGTACGTCATGGCCGCCGCCGCGCTGGCCGCCGGGCTCGCCGCGATGATCAGCGCGACCGATCCGACCAGGGCCGCCGCGGCCCGCTGCTGCCGGCTCATCCCGGGCAGCCGGGGCGCCGGCCGCCGCGTCGTCTGCGCCGCCAGCTCCACCAGCACGGAGAAGGCGAACGTCGCCCAGCCGAACCAGCCGACCACGGCCAACGCCCGCAGGAACAACCGACCGTCGTCCCGGCTGGTCAGCGCCGTGCCGACCGCCGACAGGGTGGGTAGCTGGTCGGGCAGGGGATTGCCGGCGAGGGCGAGCAGCGCCACCGGCGCGCCCACCAGCAGCGCGACCAGGACAACCAGCGACCCGAACCCGGTGAGCAGCTGGCCGGTCCGCCGAACGGCGGAGCCACGCGGTGCGGTCATGGCGGCCTTCCCTTCCTACGGTGCCTCGGTGAGCGCCCGCGCAGTGGCCTCACCCGAGACGGTGACGGTGTCGTCCATGCCGAAAAGGCCGAGCAGGTGCCGGCGGTAGGTGACGGTGACGCGTACCCGGATCTGCTTCTCGCCGCCGACCACGGGGAAGCTCACCGAGTGCCCGGTCGCGCCCGCCGCCGAGAGGTAGTCGCGGACGGCCGCCCGCGCGTCGCCCTCGTCGATCTCCTTCGGGCCGCCCTCGATCGCGCGAGCCCGGTCGACGGCCTGGCCGCCGCTGCGGGCCGCCTCGGCGGCGAGGTTGTCGGCGCGTTGCAACGACCGGAGCTGGCCGGCGCCGTCGTACGCGACGCCGATGACCGCGAGCACGCCGGTCATCGCGACGGCCAGGAACAGGCTCACCCGTCCCTCGTCGCGGCCCGTCATCCCCGGCTCCGGTAGCGGTCCAGCGGGGAGGTGAAGGTCGCCGAGGCGGTGGTGCGCAGCGGCATCCCGGGCAGCGCCGGCAGCCGCAGGTCGCGGTGGGACACCACGCAGGTCACCGAGACGGTCACGCTCGCCGGTTGCCCGGCCGGGCTGCGGTACGCCGCGTCGAAGCTGGTCGACCGGCCGCGCACCGAGCCGCCGAGGGTCATCCGGGGCGCGCCGGCGCAGTTCAGGCGCCGCCAGTCGAGCTGGCGGCGGACGGCGTCGCGGGCCGCGTCGCGGGCGGTGCCGGCGTCCCGGGAGATCGAGGCGGCCCGGGCGGCGTCGTGCGCGGCCGCCTCCACCGCCTCGTCGGCGATCGCGGTGCGCCCGGTGACCCCGGCCAGCACGATCAGCGCGATGAACGCCGGGGCGAGCACGGCCACCTCGATGGAGACCGAGCCCCGGGCGCGGCCGTCCGCGGCGGCGCTCACGGGTTCGTCCAGCGCTCGACGGTGCCGTGCGCGGTCTGCCGGACCCGGAAGCTGACGCCCGGGATGACCGACAGGGACCGGCCGGTGACCGTGCAGGTGACCTCGGTGGCCCCGGTGACGCAGGTCGGCCCCGGGCTGTCCCAGCCGACGAGCCAGTCACCGGCCGCGCCGAGGAACCGGGTGGCCCGGGCCTCGCCCGCCCCGTCCGGCGCCTGGAGCACCCGCTGCGCGTTCACCCCGCTCTGCGCGGCGTTCAGCGCGGTGGACCGGGCGACGAACCAGGCGGCCACCTGGACCGAGGCGAAGAGCAGCACCAGCACCGCCGGCATCACGACGGCCAGCTCGACCGGGTTCGCGCCCCGGTCCGTACCCCCGGCGGCGAGGCGTCGCCGCACGGCCCGCACGGCGAGCGGCACGGCCCGACCGGCCGCGCCGTTCCGGCCGGCCCGGCCGGGCCGGGTGGCCTGGTCAGACTCTGCGGCGTGGCCGGATCGAATCGTGTAGCCCGGCCCGGCGGTGTCCGGGGCCGGGACGGCGCGCGCGGTCCGGGTCGCCGGTCCGGGGTGCGGACGGCCCGGCCCCCCCCCCGGCCCGGGCGGGGGGGGCCCCCCGACCGGGGGAGACGACGCAGCCGTTTCAGCCTCGTAGGGAGTCCACATGCCCCGGTCCGCCTGGCAACCCTGGTCCTCGCGCACGCCTCTGCCGACGGAGGGGCCGGCACCGGACCCGGCCGGCCGGCTCACGCCAACGTCGTCCCGGCGGCACATCTCCGCGTCGTCCCGGCGGCACACCCCGGGGTCGTCCGGGCGGCCCGGCCACGGCCCGTGGTGAGCGCGGCCCACCCGCATCTGCCGCTGCGTCCGCTCTGGATCTGCCGGACCTGCGCCGCGCCGTGGCCCTGCGCGACGGCCCGGCTCGCCCTCATCGCCGAGTACGCCCACGACCGGGTCGGGCTCAGCGTCCACCTCTGCGCGGTGCTGCACGACGCGGCCGCTGACCTGTACCGACTCCACCCGCACGACGGACCGGACCCGGCGACCCTCTTCGGGCGGTTCCTCGCCTGGGTCCCCCGTGCCAGGCGACGCCGGAAGAACGATGATCCACTCCGTTTTGCGGCGTGTCGCGGTGTCCCACCGCCCGGACATCGCAACACACCGCAAACGGGGCCGCGATCGGGCGTCAGGGGTGGGTCATGCGGAGGAGGTCGAGGGCCTCGTCGAGCTGGGTCTCGCTGAGCTTGCCGGAGTCCACGTGGCCCCGTGCGATCACCACCTCGCGGATCGAGATCTGCTTCGCCAGCGCCTCCTTGGCGATCGAGGCGGCCTCGTCGTACCCGAGGTGGCGGTTGAGCGGGGTGACGATCGACGGCGACCCCTCCGCGTACGCCAGGCAGACCTCGGCGTCCGCGACCAGGCCGACCACCAGCCGGTCGGCGAAGAGCCGGCTCGACGCGGCCAGCAGCCGGATCGACTCCAGCAGGTTGCGGCCCATCACCGGGAGCATCACGTTCAGCTCGAAGTCGCCCTGCGAGCCGGCGAAGGCGACCGTCGCGTCGTTGCCGATCACCTGCGCGCAGACCTGCCGCATCGCCTCGGCGACCACCGGGTTCACCTTGCCGGGCATGATCGACGAGCCGGGCTGGAGGTCGGGGATGCGCAGCTCGCGCAGGCCGGCGCGGGGGCCGGAGCCCATCCAGCGAATGTCGTTGGCCATCTTGTAGAGCCCGACGGCGACGGTACGCAGTTGCCCGGAGGTCTCCACCAGCGCGTCCCGGGCGCCCTGCGCCTCGAAGTGGTTGCGCGCCTCGGTCAGCGGCAGGCCGGTGGAGGCGCGCAGCTTCTCGATCACCTTCGCGGCGAAGCCGAGCGGGGTGTTGATGCCGGTGCCCACGGCGGTGCCGCCCAGCGGCAGCTCGGCCAGCCGGGGCAGCGCCCCCTCCAGCCGTTCCACGCCGTAGCGGACCTGCGCGGCGTACCCGCCGAACTCCTGCCCGAGGGTGACCGGCGTGGCGTCCATCAGGTGCGTACGGCCCGCCTTGACCACCGTCTCGAACTCCGCCGCCTTCTCCTCCAGCGCACCGGCCAGATGCTTCAACGCGGGCAGCAGGTCCTCGACCACGGCCTGGGTGGCGGCCAGGTGGATGGAGGACGGGAAGACGTCGTTGCTGGACTGCGAGGCGTTGACGTCGTCGTTCGGGTGCACGTCCCGGCCCAGCTCGCGGCCGGCCAGGGTGGCGATCACCTCGTTGGTGTTCATGTTGGACGACGTGCCCGAGCCGGTCTGGAACACGTCGATCGGGAACTGGTCGTCGTACCCGCCGTCGGCCACGTGCGCGGCGGCGGCGGCGATCGCGGCGGCCACGTCCGCGCCGATCACGCCCAGCTCCCCGTTGACCTGCGCGGCGGCACCCTTGATCTGGGCCAGGGCCTTGATCTGGGCCGGCTCGATCCCGCGCCCCGAGATCGGGAAGTTCTGCACCGCGCGCTGGGTCTGCGCCCGCCACAGCGCCTCGGCGGGCACCTCCACCTCGCCCATCGAGTCGCGTTCGATCCGGTAACCCGCTGCCTCTGGAGTCGTCACGCGTACCATCCTGCCGCGCCCACCGCCGACTCGCAGATGATCGCTCAGTCCAGCTCCGCCAGCAGCCGGCCGACCTCGTGCTGGTCCGGCGACTCGACCTGGCGGAACAGCGCCAGCGCCCGCATCCAGTGCGAGCGGGCGGCGGCCGGGTCGGTGGCCCGCAGGCAGCGCGCGATGCCGTCGAGCGCCCGCGCCTGCTCGTAGCGGGCACCCAGCCGGGTGGCGTCGGTGAGCACCCGGCGGTGCAGGTCCAGCGCGCTGGAGACGTCGCCCTGGTCGAGGATCGCCCGGGCCAGCAGGTTGCGCGACGCGCACTGGCCGATCCGGTCGCCCACCTCCATCATCGCCACCAGCGCCTCCCGGTGCAGGGCCGCGGCCCGCTCCGGCCGCCCGGCCTCCCGCTCCATCACGCCGATCTCGTTGCGCACCTCCCCCTCGCCGTACCGGTTGCCGGTCTGGCGCTTGAGGTGCAGCGCGACCCGCAGGAGTCGGCGGGCGGGTGCCAGGTCGCCCATCCGGTGCCGGATCATGCCGAGATGCCCGACGGCGTGCGAGGTCTGCCGGATGTCCTGCGTCTGGCGGGCCAGTAGGAGGTGCAGCCGGGCGGTGTGCAGCGCCTCCTCGTACCGGCCCCAGCCGAGCAGGGCCAGGCAGAGGTTGTTCTGCAGGTTCGTCAGCTCGGCCGCGTCGTTCAGGCCGGTGATCAGGGCGAGTGCCTCGTCGAACTTCGCCTTGCCCTGCCGGTACTCACCGTTGCCCGCGTACGAGGCGCCGAGGTTCCACAGCGTGCTGAGCACCTCGCCGCGCAGCCCGAGCCGGCGGCGCAGGTCCAGCGCCACCTCCATCAACCGGATCGCCTCGGGGAAACGGGCCAGGCGGTAGTACGCCGAGGAGAGGTAGTTCAACATCATGGCGATGGCCACCTCGTCGCCGAGGTGCTCGGCGACCCGGAGGCCGATCGTGTGGGTCTCGATCAGCTCGTCGAGGTGCCCGCCGTCGAAGTTCGGCCGCCAGCAGGCCCGGGCCAGCTGCCAGCACCGCGCCGGGAAGCCCTCCTCCTCGGCCAGCCGGACCAGGGCGGTGAGCGCGGCCAGGTTCTCCTCGAACCAGGCCCGCCCCCCTGCCGCGCAGGCGGCCACCAGATCGGGCCGGGTCGGCGTGACGGCCGGCAGGGTGGGGCGGCTGCCGGCCGCCTCCACCGTCCACGCGATCGCCACCGCCACGTGCAGGTGGTGATCGAGCAGGCGGGCGAGGGCCTCCCGGCGCTCGACGGCCCGGTCCGTCTCGGCGAGCAGCAGCCGGGCGTACTCGCGGATCAGGTCGTGCAGCCGGTACCGGCCCGGCTCCACCTCCTCGGCCAGGTGCGAGTCGACCAGCTCGTCGAGCAGGTCCTGCGTCTCGGGCAGCGGCAGCTCGGCGAGGGCGGCGGCGACCCGGTTGTCGAACCGTACGCCGGGGTGCAGGCCGAGCAGCCGGAACAACCGCTGGGCCGCCGGCGACACCTGGGCGTACGACAGGGCGAACGCCTGCCCCACCGAGCGATGCCCGGCGGCCAGCTCGGCCAGCGGGCCGCCCCCGGTGACCAGCCGCTCGGCCAGGTCGGCGACCCGCCAGCGGGGCCGGTGCGCCAACCGCGCGCCGGCCAGCCGGATCGCCAGCGGCAGGTATCCGCAGCGGCGCACCACCTCGGCCGCCGCCTGCGGTTCGGCGGCCACCCGCTCCTGGCCGGCCACCCGGCCGAGCAGTTCGATGCCCTCGTCCGGGTCGAGGACCGGCAGGGACGAGGGCCGTCCCTCGTCCAGGCCGACCAGCCGGCGGCGGCTGGTGATCAGCACCAGGCAGTCCGGGCCGGTGGGCAGCAGCGGCGCCACCTGGTCGGCACCGGCGGCGTTGTCCAGCACCACCAGGGCCTGCCGGCCGGCCAGCTCGCTGCGCCACACCGCGAGCCGGTCGTCCAGGTCCAGCGGGACCCGTTCCGCCGGCACCCCGAGCTGGCGCAGCAGCGTGGCCACCGCGGCGGCGGGCGTCAGCGGGGTCCGTTCGCTGTGCCCGTGCAGGTCCACGAAGAGGTGCGCGTCCGGGTAGCGGTCCGCCAGGGCGGCCGCGACGTGCACCGCCAGGGTGGTCTTGCCGCTGCCGGCCATCCCGTCGATCAGCTGGATCCGGGCACCCTCCTCCTCGATCTCCTTCACCAGGCGGGCCATCGTCTGCTGCCGGCCGGTGAAGTCGCTGATCGCCCGGGGCAACGACCGGACGGGGGCCACCGGCCGGTTCTCCGGCCCGCCCAGCGCCAGGTCGCCGGCGAGCACCCGCTGGTGCAGCTCCTGCAACGCCGCGCCGGGTTCGATGCCCAGCTCCTCGGCGTAGATCCGCCGGCCCTCCCGGTAGACCGCGAGGGCGTCGGCCTGCCGTCCCATCGCGGAGAGGGCGAGCATCAGCTGGCCGCGCAGCCGTTCCCGCAGCGGGTGCCGGTCGACGCTCTCGGCCAGCTCGTCGACCAGGTCGGCGGCCTGCCGCAGCCGCAGCTCGACGTCGACGCACTCCTCCAGGGCGGCGAGCCGCTGCTCGTCGAGGGTCTGCGCCCGCCGGCGCACGGCCCGGCTCCGGATGCCGCTCAACGCCGGCCCGCGCCACAACCCGAGCGCCTGCCGGTAGTGCCGGCGCGCCTCGGCCGGCTGCCCGGCCGCCACTGCGGCGCGGGCGGCCTCGACCGTACGGGCGAAGACCTCGAAGTCCAGGTCGGCCGGTTCGACGCGGACGCCGTAGCCGACCGGGTCGGTGACGATCACGTCGGCCGGCAGGCCGAGCGCGGCGAGCCGCTGGCGCAGCCGCGAGACGCAACTGTGCAGCTGGGCCTTGGCGGTGGCCGGCGGGCGTTCCTCCCAGACCGCGTCGACCAGTTCCTCCACCGGTACGACCCGACCGGCACGCAGCAGCAGCATGGCGAGCACGACCCGGTCCCGACCTGCGGTGACGGTGGCCTCGCCGCCGCCGACCCGCAGAGGTCCCAGGATCCCGAACCGCATCCGCTCCCCCCCGCGCGCCGTGGTGCAACTTCCCGCAGCGTAGCCCGCCGGTGCCGGCTCGCCCCTTCGAGGCGATAGCGATCCGATAGCGGAACGACAGTGGCGGAGCCGAGACTCTTCGTGGGTTGTCGGTGACGACATCCGACGGGGGCGGTGCGCCCGGCCGGTGAACACCCGGTTGGGCGCACCGATGTCGATGTGCGGCAGGCGAGCAGGGACGTCCGGCGTCCCGCCGCCCACCTCCCCCGGCGTCCGCGAAGCGCCGGCGTCCGGCCGAAAGTCGGGCGCGCCAGCCCACTCACGCACTTAAGATCATCACGATCCTCTCACTCCCACCGGAGGCTTCCACCTTGTCCGAAAACGGCGGTTCCACCGGCGTGCCGACCGCACGCCGCCGACGCGTACCGCGCCGGTTCCTCACGGCAGGCCTCGCGGCCCTGCTCACCACCACGGGCGCCCTGGCGGTCACCGGCCAGCCGGCGTCGGCCCTGCAGAACTACGTCCAGCCCATGGAGGTGGCCTGGACCGACAACGCCCAGCCCACCCGCTCATTCCCCGCCGAGGACGGCAGCCTGCCGGTCGGCACCTGGCAGGGCACCGCGGGTGACAAGCACACGTCCCGGGCGTACTTCACCTTCGACCTCAGCGACTACCACGGGCAGCGGATCATCAGCGCCCGGGCGGTCACCGGCGAGCGGTCGGTGACCAACTGCGACAAGCCGCGCGAACTCCAGCTCTGGCGGACCGAGAACCCGACCACCGCCCCTACCTGGAAGAACGCGCCCACGGCGGTCGAGAAGCTCGCCGACCTCACGGTGTCCGGCCCGGCCTGCCCCGCCAGCTACCTGTCGACCGCGATCACTGACGCGGTGAGCAAGGCGGTCGCGGCGAAGCAGGACAAGCTCACCCTCATGCTCCGCATCGGCGAGCACGAGGACGGCGTCCTCTGGGGCCGGCGGGTAACGACCCTCGGTGTCTCGCTGGAGCACAACACCGCGCCGAACATCCCCACCAATCTCGCCGCCGGCGGCGTCGCCTGCCGCGACGACATGTTCATCGGCACCACCCGGCCGGAACTCCAGGCCGTGGTGACCGACCCGGACGTGAACGAGACCGGCGGCGGCGACCCACTCAAGGCCACCTTCGCCTGGTGGCCGGTGGACCGGCCCACCGAGCGGACCGAGTTGGAGTTCACCTACGCGCTGCCCTCCGGGTCCCGGTTCCAGTACACCGTGCCGGACGGGGTGATGGTGCACGGCGGCAGGTACGCCTTCAGCGTCCGCGCCACCGACCAGTACGCCGACACCTCGCCCTGGTCACCGGAGTGCCGGTTCACCGTGGACACGAAGGTCCCGCCGGCGCCCACGGTGTCCTCCACCGACTACCCGTCCGGCTGGAACCCGCACGGTGGCCCCGGCATCCCCGGCCGGTTCACCCTCACCGCGCCGGGTGCCGACGACCTCGCCGGCTTCCGGTACGGCCTCTCCGGCGCGATCACGTACGTGAGCGCCGACGCGGCCGGCACGGCGACCATCTCGGTCACGCCGACCATGTACGGCTTCAACCAGCTGTACGTCCAGGCGGTGGACCGGACCGGCAACCGCTCCCCGCAGACCAGCTACGAGTTCCGGGTGCAGGACACCGCCCCACGGATCACGGACGGGAACCCGACCGGCGCCTTCGGTGAGCCCCGCGAGCTGACCCTCGCACCGGTCATGGAGAACGTCATCGAGTACACCTGGCGGCTCAACGGCGGCGAGCCGGCGACCGTGCCGGCCGCCGGCGACGGCACCGCCAAGGTGACGATCACCCCGCGCACGGGTGGACTCAACACGGTCACCGTCACGAGCCGAACCTCGGACGACCTGCCCA
This sequence comes from Micromonospora sp. U56, assembly GCF_018070095.1. NCBI lineage: Bacteria > Bacillati > Actinomycetota > Actinomycetes > Micromonosporales > Micromonosporaceae > Micromonospora > Micromonospora sp. U56. The sequence continues at coordinate 98,771 of NZ_JAGPYL010000003.1, read as the reverse complement.
GCGGCACCGCCGAGTACCGCTTCTACCTGGCGAACGCCCCGGTCATCTCCTCGCCGGACTTTCCGCTGGACGGCGGCGACGGCCCGCTCGCCGGCACGACGGGCTCGTTCACCTTCGCGCCGGGCATGCCGGGCGTGACCGAGTACGTCTGGTCGGTCAACGGCGGCGAGCAGCAGACCGTGGCCGCGAAGCAGGACGGCACGGCCAGCGTCACGTACACCCCGACCTGGGCGGGCTTCCAGTGGATCGAGGTGTTCAGCCGGACCGCCGACGGGACCGAGTCCGAGATCACCTCCGGGTACTTCGGCATCGTCTCGCACGCCCCCGAGGTCGGCTCGGCCGACTATCCGATGTACCGCGAGGCGGGCGGCCCGGGCGTGACCGGCGCCTTCACCTTCCGCCCCGCTCACGAGGGCGTCACCGGTTACGTCTACGACTTCGGGGACGGCCCGCAGACGGTGGCCGCGGCGGCCGACGGCACCGCGACGATCAACTGGACGCCGCGGTCGTACCCGGCCGACAGCAGCGGTTGGGTAAGGCTCACGGTCCGCGAGAAGGTAGGCGACATCGTCTCCGACGAGACTGAGTACCCCTTCATCCTCGGCAAGCTGGCCCCGACGGTGACCAGTGCGGAGTATCCGGCCGCCGGCGAAGGCGGCGGCCCGGGGATCGCCGGCAGCTTCACGCTGACCGCCACCATGCCGGGCACCACGGAGTTCGTCTACCGGTTCGGGACCGAGGAGAAGACCGTGCCGGCCGGCCCGGACGGCACCGCCACCATCACCCTCACCCCCACCGAGGGGGGCGGCAACTTCCTCTTCCTCTCCAGCCGGACCGACTCGGGCATCACCTCCGGGGAGGACTACTACTACTTCTACGTGACCTACCCGAGCTGATCGACGACACAGGAAAGGGGGCGCCGGGCGGAATTCCGCCCGGCGCCCCCTTTCGCGTACGTCGCGGGATCAGCGCCGCCCGACGGTCAGCACCGGCTTGGTGACCTCGGCGAAGAAGTCGTTGCCCTTGTCGTCGACCACGATGAACGCCGGGAAGTCCTCGACCTGGATCTTCCAGACCGCCTCCATGCCCAGCTCCGGGTATTCGAGCACCTCGACGTGCTTGATGCAGTCCTGGGCGAGCCGGGCCGCCGGGCCGCCGATCGAGCCGAGGTAGAAGCCGCCGTGCTGCTGGCAGGAGCGGGTGACCTGGGACGAGCGGTTGCCCTTGGCGAGCATCACCTGGGAGCCGCCGGCGGCCTGGAACTTCTCCACGTAGGCGTCCATCCGGCCGGCGGTGGTCGGGCCGAACGAGCCGGAGGCGTAGCCCTCCGGGGTCTTGGCCGGGCCGGCGTAGTAGACGGCGTGGTCGCGCAGGTACTGCGGCATCGGCTCGCCCGCGTCCAGCCGCTCGGCGATCTTCGCGTGGGCGATGTCCCGGGCGACGACCAGCGGGCCGGTCAGCGACAGCCGGGTCTTCACCGGGTACTTCGACAGCTCGGCGCGGATCTCGTCCATCGGCCGGTTGAGGTCGACCTTGACGACCAGCTCGGCGTCCAGCGTCTCGTCAGTGACGTCGGGCAGGAACCGGGCCGGGTCGGTCTCCAGTCGCTCCAGCCAGACGCCCGACGGGGTGATCTTGGCGACCGCCTGCCGGTCGGCGGAGCAGGAGACGGCGATCGCCACCGGGCAGGAGGCGCCGTGCCGGGGCAGCCGGACGACCCGCACGTCGTGGCAGAAGTACCGGCCGCCGAACTGCGCGCCGATGCCGAAGTCGCGGGTCAGCTCCAGCACCTGCGCCTCCAGCTCCAGGTCGCGGAAGCCGTGCGCGGTCATCGAGCCGGCGGTGGGCAGCGCGTCGAGGTACTTGGCCGAGGCGTACTTGGCGGTCTTCAGGGCGTACTCGGCGGAGGTGCCGCCGATGACGATGGCCAGGTGGTACGGCGGGCAGGCCGAGGTGCCGATGAGCCGCAGCTTCTCCTCCAGGAACTGCATCATCCGCGTCGGATTCAACAGCGCCTTGGTCTCCTGGTAGAGGTAGGACTTGTTGGCCGAGCCGCCGCCCTTGGCCATGAAGAGGAACTTGTACGCGTCCGGGTGCCCGTCCGGGTCCTCGGCGTAGAGCTCCACCTGGGCCGGCAGGTTGCTGCCGGTGTTCCGCTCGTCCCACATGGTCAGCGGGGCGAGCTGCGAGTAGCGCAGGTTGAGCCGGGTGTACGCCTGGTACACACCGCGCGAGATCGCCTCGGCGTCGGCGCCGTCGGTGAGCACGTGCCGGCCGCGCTTGCCCATCACGATCGCGGTGCCGGTGTCCTGGCACATCGGCAGCACGCCGCCGGCGGCGATGTTGGCGTTGCGCAGCAGGTCGAGCGCGACGAACCGGTCGTTCGGCGAGGCGGCCGGGTCGTCGATGATCGACCGGAGCTGAGCCAGGTGCGCGGGGCGCAGGAAGTGGGCGATGTCGTGCATCGCCTCGGCGGTCAGCGCGGTCAGCGCGGCCGGCTCCACGGTGAGGAACCGACGGCCACCCGGGCCGTTGACGACATCGACGCCCTCGTCGGTGACCAGGCGGTACTCCGTCTGGTCCGGACCGGTCGGCAGCAAGGGGGCGTACGAGAACGCGGCGGCACTGCTCATGACGGGAAAGCCTAGGGCAGACCGGTCGATCGGTGGCACCCGCCGGGTGCGTCGTGGGATGCCGCTCTCATCCGGGGCGGGGCCCGCCGCGCTCAGCCGTCGTTTTCCCCCGGGTCGGGGCAGAGTTCCCGCTTCGGCCCACAGTCCGGCTGGTCCCCGGGGCCGCCCCCGGTGGCTGGGCCGGGGGAGCTTCCGGTATCGGGGGCGGGGACACCGCCACCGTCGGGCGGCGGCTCGGCGCCACCACCGCCGAACCGGACGTACCCGATCTCCCGCCCCTCTCCGATGATCATGCCGTCCGGCCCGACCGCGAGCGCGTTGGCGCTGGTCCGCAGCACCACCAGTTCCCGACCGGTCCGTGGGTCGAGCGCGACCAGCCGGTTCGGCTTGTCCTGGGTGACGATCGCCGCGTACGGGGTGAGCGCCGCGCCCGCCCGGTCGCCGGCGGGGCGGTTCCAGCGGACCCCTTCGACGCCCAACTCCCGGCCGACGACGGTGTCCTTGTCGGCGGTGCGCACCAGCGCGTACCGGTCGTCGACGGCGAGCAGCTTCTCGCCCTCCGCGTCGACGAGCAGCAGCCGCCCGTCGTACCCGTCGATGACCGCCTCCCGGCCGTCCGGCGCCACGCCGATCAGCACGTTCCGCGCGCCCTGCGGGTCCTCCCGCTGCACGCAGCCGGCGCTGTCGGCGGTGCGCAGGTTGACCCCGGCCTTGCGCCACGCCTCCTGGCCGGTGGCCGGGTCGCGGGCGGAGACGACGTACTGGCAGGTGCCGTCCCGGGAGACGGCGCTGATCCGCAGCATCCGGCCGCCGATCACGGCGAGCCGCTCGTCCCGCCCGGGCTCGACGTTCTGCACCACCCGCCCGGTGGCGGTGTCCACCACGTGCACCCGGCCGTCGACCGGGAAGCCGAGCAGCGGCGGCACCGACTCCGGGCCGGCCACCCCGCCGTCGATCCGGGGCGCGGTGAGCCGGCGGGTGCCGAGCAGGTTGGGGTTGTCGGCGAACAGGCCGGTGCTGACCCCGGGCAGGAACGCCGTCCAGAGTGGCCGGGTGCCGCGCGGGTCCCAGGCGGTCAGGGTGCAGTCGGTCGGCTCGACGCAGTGCGCGTCGAGCAGCATGTTCCGGTACGTCCAGACGGCCACCGCGTCGTCGTCGCGCCGGCGCACCACCCCGGTCGTCGGGTCGAGCAGTTCGTACCCCTTGACCAGCAGCTTGCCCACCGCGACCACCGGGTCCCGGGTCCCGCCGGCCACCGCCGCCCAGTCCGCCTTGCGCTCCCAGAGCTGCGTGCCGGTGGCCAGGCTGCGCGCCTCGACCCGGGTCCGCTGCTCGATCACGACGGTGTCCCCGGCGATGGTCACGCTCTTCGGGGTGCCGCCGATGCGCTGCTGCCAGACCACGTCCGGGTCGGAGATCGGCTGCCGCCGGTCGACCCAGTCCCAGATCGCGGGGAACGGGTTCCAGACCCCGGTGGCGGCGAGCACGACCACGGTGACGAGCCCCAGCAGCAACCAGCCGCGTACGCCAAGGCCCTTCACACCGCACACGGTAGCGACGATCACCGAACTCCCCCGGCCCCGCGCCGGAGTGTCGCCGCCCTTTCTGCGCGTCGGCGCCGGGCGCCGGAGCTGCCCGGCGCGGGAGCGCGGGGCGTCAGCGGGGCGCGGCGGCGGAGCGAACCAGGGGCAGGACGCGGTACGGGATCTGCTCGGCCAGCGCGATGATCGTGGAGGCGCGGCGGATGCCCTCGTACGAGACGATCTGGTCGATCACCCGCTGGAGGTCGGTGTTGGACCTGGCGACGATCCGGCAGAGCAGGTCGCTGGAGCCGGTGATGGTGTGCGCCTCCAGCACCTCGGGGATGGCCGCCAGGTGGGCGGTGACCGCGTCGTGGCCGTGCCGCTGGCTGATCTCCAGGGTGACGAAGCTGGTCACCCCGAAGCCGATCGCGGCCGGCGAGACGTCCGGCCCGAAGCCGCCGATCACCCGCCGCTCGACCAGCTTGTCCAGCCGGGCCTGGACGGTGCCCCGGGCCACCCCGAGCCGGCGGGAACACTCCAGCACCCCGATCCGCGGCTCGTCGGCGAGCAACTGGATCAACCTGGCGTCCAGCTCGTCGAGCTGTACATCCTGTCCAGCGTTCATGTTTCAACACTCTACCGAATGTGCAGGATGACCAGCGGAAACGACGACGGTTGCCCAGTGCGCCGGGTCACGGCGATCCTCCTGGCAAGAGCATCGGAAACACCGCGGCGGCCCAAGAGGCCGGCCGGTACGCAAGGGAGGACACCATGACCCAGGCGATCGACCGACCCCAGTCGACCGAGGAGGTCGACGTCGACGCCCTCGTCGGCGCCGTCGACCACGACATCACCCGGGACCCGTTCCCGGTCAAGGGCCTCGACCACGTGCACTTCCTGGTCGGCAACGCCAAGCAGGCCGCGCACTACTACTCCACCGCCTTCGGCATGACCTGCGTGGCGTACCGGGGGCCGGAGCAGGGCTACCGGGACCACGCCCAGTACGTGCTGACCAGCGGCTCGGCCCGGTTCGTGCTGACCGGCGCGGTCCGCCCGGACGCCGCCGGCGCCGAGCACGTCGCCAAGCACAGCGACGGCGTCTCCGACATCGCGCTGGAGGTGCCGGACGTCGACGCCGCGTACGCGCACGCCACCGCGCAGGGCGCGACCGGCCTGGTCGAGCCGCACGACCTCACCGACGAGCACGGCACCGTGCGGATGGCCGCCATCGCCGCCTACGGCGACACCCGGCACACCCTGGTCGACCGGTCCCGCTACACCGGCCCGTTCCTGCCCGGCTTCGTCGCCCGCGGCCCGATCGTGGACCGCCGGCCAATGATCGACGCCGGCCTCCAGCCGAAGCGCTTCTTCCAGGCGGTCGACCACGTGGTCGGCAACGTCGAGCTCGGCCGGATGGACGAGTGGGTGGAGTTCTACAAGCGGGTCATGGGCTTCTCGAACATGGCCGAGTTCGTCGGCGACGACATCGCCACCGACTACTCGGCGCTGATGAGCAAGGTCGTCGCCAACGGCACCCGCAAGGTGAAGTTCCCGCTCAACGAGCCGGCGATCGCCCGCAAGAAGTCGCAGATCGACGAGTACCTGGAGTTCTACCAGGGCCCGGGCGCCCAGCACATCGCCGTGGCCACCAACGACATCCTGGCCAGCGTGGACGCGATGCGGGCCGCCGGCGTCGAGTTCCTGGACACCCCGGACTCCTACTACGACGACCCGGAGCTGCGCGCCCGGATCGGCGAGGTCCGGGTGCCGATCGAGGAGCTGAAGTCCCGCAAGATCCTGGTTGACCGGGACGAGGACGGCTACCTGCTCCAGATCTTCACCAAGCCGGTGCAGGACCGCCCGACCGTCTTCTTCGAGCTCATCGAGCGGCACGGCTCGCTCGGCTTCGGCAAGGGCAACTTCAAGGCGCTCTTCCAGGCGATCGAGCGGGAGCAGGAAGCGCGCGGCAACCTGTAACACTGTCGAGCGTGACGCAGCCTCCGACGTACCCGACGCCGCCGGCCGGTGGGCCCTCGCCCGCCGCCGGCGGCTTCGCGCCGCCCTCCGGTCCCACCCCCCAGGGGTACACCGTCCCGCCGCAGCCCGGCCCGTACTCCGGGTTGCCGACCTATCCGGCGGGGCCGCCCGGCGCCCCGCCCCGGCTTCCCTTCCCGGCCGTGCCGGTCGCACCGAACGGCCAGCCGCTGGCGAGCTTCGGCGACCGGCTGCTGGCCGTGCTGATCGACGGTCTGGTGATCATGGCGGCCTGCATGGTCGTCATCGTGCCCGCGGTGATCGCCTTCTTCGTCTGGGTGATGCCGGACCTGACCGCCACCGCGCCCGACGGCACCCTGGAGTCGGACCCCTTCGCGGACTTCCTGCTTCCCTTCCTGGCCCTGGAAGCCGCGATCTTCCTGTTCGCCCTCGGTGTCACCTACCTGTTCCACGTGGAGATGATGTTCAAGACCGGGCAGACGGTCGGCAAGCGCGTGATGAAGCTGCGCGTGGTGCCGCTCGACCCGACCCAGCAGCTCGACCGCAGGGCCGCGGCGAAGCGGTGGCTCGCGCACCAGGTCGGCGGGTCGTTCATCCCGGGCTTCAGCTACCTCGACGGCCTCTGGCAGCTCTGGGACAAGCCCTGGCAGCAGTGCCTCCACGACAAGTTCGCCCGCACCGTCGTCGTTAAGGTGTCCGGGTGAGCGTTGAACCAGGCTGGTACGTCGACCCCGCCGACCCGTCGACCAGGCGTTGGTGGGACGGCGAGGGCTGGGTCGGCGCGCCCGTCCCGGTCGACGTCACCCCGCCGGAGGGGCCCCCGCCGCCGGAGCCGACACCCGCCCCGCCGACACCCGCCCCGCCGTCGGCCGCCCCGGCTCCGCCGGTGACCGGGGTGCCGGAGCCGCCCGCTCCACAGGGTGTGCACGGTGGTTACGGTGCTTACGGTGCGCCGCCCGCCCAGGGCGGCCCGCCCGGCGTCGGCGTGCCGCCCGGCCCGGGCGCGGGCCATCCGCAGGGACCGCCGCCGGGCTGGCCGTACCCCACCTGGCCGGGGCGCCCGCCGGAGCCGCGCCCGCACGGCCTGCCGCTGGCCGGCTACGGCGCCCGACTGGTCGCCCGACTGATCGACCTCGGTCTGCTCCTCCTGCTCAACGTGCTGGTCAACGGCTGGTTCGTCTACCGGTACGTCCGCGAACTCTCGCCCGCCCTCGACGAGGCGTGGCGTCGGGCCACCACGGGCGACACCACCAACGCGCCGCTGCCGGCCCCCGGTGAGCAGGCGGCCGGCCTCCTGATCGCCATCCTGGTGATCGCCACCGCGCTCTGGTTCGCGTACGAGGTGCCGGCGATGGCCGCCGGCGGGCAGACCGTCGGCAAGCGGGTGATGCGGATCCGGGCGGTGCCCGTCGAGGCGGACCAGCCGCTCGGCTTCGGCCGCGCGACCCGCCGGTGGAGCACGCTGGGCATGCCCACCCTGCTCTGGTACTGCTGCGGCTTCGGCCTGCTGCTCCAGCTCGTCGACGCGGTCTCGGCCCTCTTCGACCACCCGCTGCGCCAGGCGCTGCACGACAAGCGCGCCCACACCGTCGTGGTGCGGCTGCCGCTACCCGGCGGCCCCGCCACCCCCGCCACCCCGCACGACCGTGCCGACTCCCCGGGAGACACCCCATGACCGACACCGGACGTCACCAGCCCGCGCTGCGCCTGACCCGCGCCGACCTGGACGCGCTGCCGAACTACGTGCCGGGTCGCAGCCCCGCCGACCTGGCCCGGGAGCTGGGCCTGCCGGAGGCGATCAAGCTGGCCAGCAACGAGGTGCCGTACGGGCCGCTGCCCGGGGTGGTCGAGGCGGTCACCGAGGCGGTCACCGGCTCGCACCGCTACCCGGACATGGGCGTGGTGGCGCTGCGCCAGGCGCTGGCCGAGCGGTACGGGGTGGACGCCGACCGGATCGCCACCGGCTGCGGTTCGGTGGCGCTGGCCGAGCACCTGGTCCGGGCCACCTGCCTGCCCGGCGACGAGCTGCTCTACTCGTGGCGGTCGTTCGAGGCGTACCCGATCATCGCGGCGACCAGCGGCGCGACCAGCGTCCGGCTGCCCAACGACGCCGGCCACGGCCACGACCTGGCGGCGATGGCCGTGGCGGTGACCGAGCGGACCCGGATGGTGCTGGTCTGCAACCCGAACAACCCCACCGGTACGGCCGTGCGGCGGGCGGAGCTGGACCGGTTCCTCGACTCCGTCGGCGAGGACGTGCTGGTCGTCATCGACGAGGCGTACCGCGAGTTCGTCACCGACCCGGAGGTGCCGGACGGCCTGACCTACCTCGACCGGCCGAACGTGGTGGTGCTGCGCACGCTCTCCAAGGCCTGGGGGCTGGCCGGGCTGCGGATCGGTTTCCTGGTCGCCGCCCCGGAGGTGGCCGCGGCCGTGCGCAAGGTGGTCACCCCCTTCTCCACCAGCATGGCCGCCCAGGCCGGCGCGCTGGCCGCGCTGGCGCAGGCGGACGAGGTGGAGCGGCGCTGCGCGCTGGTCGTCGCCGAGCGGGACCGGGTCACCGAGGCGCTGCGCAAGCTGGTCCCGGACGTGCCGTCCAGCCAGGCCAACTTCGTCTGGCTGCCGCTGGGCGAGCGGGCGGTGGACTTCGGCAAGGCGTGCGAGGCGCGCGGTGTGATCGTCCGGCCGTTCGCCGGCGACGGGGTCCGGGTCACCATCGGCACCCCGGCCGAGAACGACGCCTTCCTGGCCGCGGCGGAGTCCGCGCTGGCCTGAGCCCGGGACCGGTCCGCCTCCGCCAACCCCGATCGGAGGCGGACCGACACCGGCATGCTATGCAACTTTTGCCGACTTTTGTCCTCTTTGTCGGTCATTCGCTCAGGTCGCCGCGAGCACGACCGGCTCCGCCATCAGGAAGTACCCCTGGTCGTCGTCGTCCGGGCGGGCCCGCTCGCGCAACCGTTCCACGGCCACGTAGCCGTCGGCCGCGTACGCCAGCCCCGGCACCCAGCCGATCCCGTCCTGCCCGAGGGTGAGCGGGAAGCGGGACCGCTGCGCCCCGGTCCGCGGGTCCATGGTGATCAGGTCCCGCTGCCGGCTCAGCACGTGCACCCGGCCGGGCTCGACCGCGACGACCCGCACCTCGCCCAGGTCGCCCCGCCGCCACCGCTTCTCTCCGGTGCGCGCGTCCCAGCCGGTCAGCACGCCGTCGGTGACCGCGATGGCGAACTCGCCGGAGAGGGTGACGTCGTCGGCGCCCAGGGTCGGCGCGGGACGCGGCTCACCGGGGCCGACCAGCCAACCCTGGCCGTCCGAGGTGCGCAGGCCCCGGCACTGCGAGCGCGGGGTCAGGCACCCCAGCGCCGTGACGGCCAGCTCCGGGCCGGCGCCGGGAGGACGCCACCGGGTGCCCACCGCGCCGGTCGTCGCGTCGCGGAACTCCACCGTCGCCGGGCCGGCACAGGCGTCCACCGTCAGGACCTGGCCGGCGGCCGTGGTCCCGAGATCGGTCCGGCAGTCGGCGTCACCGGCGGCCCGCCACAGCTCCCGGCCGTCGGCCAGCGCGTACCCGCGCAGGTCGCCGGCGCCGGACGCCACCAGCGTCGTCCGGCCGCCCGGACCCGACGCGAGGAAGATCCCCCGCGGGTCCCAGACGATGGCCGCGCCGGTGCGCCGGGACGGGAAACCCTTCCCCGGCGCCGGGCCGTCGGCCCGCCAGGCCACCTTCCCGGTACGGCCGTCCAGCGCGACGATCTTCCCGTCGGACCAGCGGCTCACCACCGTGGTACCCGCCACCAGCACCCCGTTGAGCTGGGCCGGCCACCGCCGGTACGACCAGAACGGGGTGACCCGGTGCTTGCTGTCGGCCGGCCGGTCGGCGTAGACCTGGCGCTGCGCCGCGTACACCCGGAGCCGACCGTCGACGATCAGCGGTGCGGCGGGCAGTCGACCCACCACCCCGGTCGCCGGAGTGTCCAGGGGCGGCAGGTCGTCCTGGGCGGGCGTGACGACCTCGGCGGGGGCCAGCACCCGGTAGCCGATGGCGCCGACAACCCCGAGGGCGAGCAGCGCCGCGACCGCGACGGTGATCCGTCGCCGGCCCTTCGGGACACCCATGCGCACCTCCGCCCGGCACCCTACCGAGGCAGCCCGCCGCCGCCCCGCGCAGGTCGCAACGGCGAGGTGCGGCGGTTCAGGCGGCCTCGGCGCCGCTGGCACGCCGGGCGGCGGCGGCCAGGTCGGCGAGGTCACGCCGGATGGCTCCCTCCACCGCCCGCGCGGCCAGCCCGCCGAAGAGCAGCGCGACCACCCGCCCGTACGGGGCGATCGGCACCGCCTGGTGCTCCACGGTGACCGCGGTGCAGCCGCGGCCCCGACGCCGCACGGTGCGCAGGGTCCAGGTGATCCGGTAGTCCACCCCGATGCCGGGAGAGCTGAGCACGAGTCGGTGCGGCGGTCGGGCCTCCAGCACCACGAACTCCTCCGCCTGGTCACCGCCGTCCGGCCTGGTGCGGGTCTCCCGCCAGGCGGTGCCCGGCCCCAGCCGGCCCTGGGTCAGCAGCTCCACGCCGCCGACGGTGCAGAGCCAGTCGGCCCGGACCGGCAGGTCGACTAGGAGCGCCCACACGTCGTCGGCCCGCGCCTCGATGAACTCGGTGACCGTGACCGTCGACATGACACCTCCCGTGGCGTCCACGGTACGGCGCGTGAGGGCGCCACGGGGGGTCCTGCGGTGGAATTTCCGTCACCGGTGCCCCGGATCGGGGCACCGGTGCGGTCCCGCGGCGCGGATCAGGCCCGGGTCAGGGGCGGGTCAGGCGCGGGTCAGGGGCGGAAGCCACCCTGGCGGATCGCCCCGACGAACGCCGTCCAGCCCGGCGGGCCGACGACGAGCACCGGCCCGTCCGGGTCCTTGGAATCACGTATCCCGACCACACCCCGGTCGCGTGCGAGGTTGTCCGCCACCTCCACGCAGAGCCCCTGATCGTTCGACCGACTACTGGTGCGCCAGACCGCGCCAACGAGATCGTCCATGCTCGTACCTCCTGTCCGCTGGGATGTGCCATGCCGGTCACGACCCACGCCGCCCCGGGACGGGACGGCGTGGAGTGGTGACCGAATCCGGTCGATCAAACGCGGCAGGAGGGCCGGCCGGTCGCACAGCCGGTGCGACCGGCGGATACGCGACTCAGCGGGCCGGCAGGATCCGCCCGGTGACCTCGCCCAGGGCGACGGTGGTGCCGTCCGGGCCGGGGGCGGTGGCCCGGATGGTGACGGTGTCGCCGTCCTCCAGGAAGGTGCGGGTATCGCCGCCGCCGACCTTGACCGGCTCGGCGCCGCCCCAGGTCAACTCCAGGAACGAGCCGACCTGGCCGCGGTCCGGACCGGACACGGTGCCGGAGGCGTAGAGGTCGCCGGTGCGCAGCGAGGCTCCGTTGACGGTGAGGTGGGCGAGCTGCTGGGCGGGCGTCCAGTACATGGTCGCGAACGGCGGCTCGGCCACCCGCTCGCCGTTCCACTCCACCGCGAGGCGCAGGTCCAACCCCAGGTGCGGGGTGTCGCGCAGGTAGTCCTGCACCGGCGGGTCCTGCCCCGGCGCCGGCACGAACGCGTCGGCGAGCGCGTCCAGCGGGGTCACCCAGGCCGAGATCGAGGTGGCGAAGGACTTACCCAGGAACGGGCCGAGCGGCTGGTACTCCCAGGCCTGGATGTCCCGGGCGGACCAGTCGTTGACCAGCAGCACACCGAAGACGTGGTCGGTGAAGTCGGCGGCGGCGACCCGGTCGCCGAGGGCGCTCGGCACGCCGACCACGAAGCCCACCTCGGCCTCGATGTCGAGGCGTACGGAGGGGCCGGCGGTCGGGCCCTGCGCGGTGGCGCGCTGCCCGGTGGGGCGGACCACCGGGGTGCCGGAGACGACCACCGTGCCGGCCCGGCCGTGGTAGCCGATCGGCAGGTGCTTCCAGTTCGGCAGCAGCGGCGGCTGGCCAGGGCGGAAGATCTGGCCGACGTTCGAGGCGTGGTGCTCGGAGGAGTAGAAGTCGACGTAGTCCGCCACCTCGAACGGCAGCAGCAGCTCCACCTCGTTGAGCGGGACCAGCAGCGGCTCCACCGCCGCCCGGTGCGCGGTGTCGGTGAGCAGCTCGACGATCCGCTGCCGCACCGCCGTCCACTGCGGGCGGCCGAGCGCCATGAAGTCGTTGAGGGTGGGGCGGCCCAGCGCCCCGGCGGCGAGCACCAGGCCGGCCGCCTCCGCGCCGGCCAGGTCGAGCACGAAGTCGGCGACGCGCACGCCGATCCGCGGCCCGCGCCCGCCGGCCCGGAACACCCCGTACGGCAGGTTGGTCACCCCGTACGGCGAACCGTCGGCACCCGTCACCCAGCTCATCGGTCGAATCCCCCGTTCACCAGCCCCAGCCGGATCAGATCGGTCAGTGGTTCCAGGATGCTGCACGAGCCGAAGCCGACCCAGAGCGGGCGCTCCTCGTCGCGCCGCGCCCGCGCCTGCTCGACCAGGGGCAGCGGGTCGGTCGCGGCGAGCAGGACGGCGACGGCGTCCACCTCGGCAGCCTGGGCGGCGGCGAGCGTCGCGGCCAGCACGTTGCCGAAGCCGTGGTGGGTGAAGCCGGTCTCCGGGTCGAGGTGGCGCAGCGCGTGGTGCAGCCCGGCGGTCAGTTTGAACGGCAGGCCCCGGTCGCGGCAGGCGCAGATCACCGCGGCCAGCTCGACCGGGGTGGGGAAGAGTTCGGCGGCCAGTCCGCCGGTGCGGAACTTCGCCGCGACCGGCAGCCCGTCGGCCCGCGCCGCGGCCAGGGTGTCCAGCGCGCCGGTGAGCCCGAAGGTCAGCGGGACCTCGGCGTAGACGTCGATGCCGGTCAGCCGCTCGGCGAGCTTCAGCAGCTCGGCCACGCCGGGCTGCGGGTCCTCGCCGCGCTTGGCGACCGCCGCCTCGACCTGGCGGACGGTGATCCGGGGATCGGTCCCGGCGAGCGCCGCGCCGAGCTGGCCGATCGGCAGGTCACCGATGACGCCGACGGCGATCCGTTCGCCGGGGCCGAGCAGGTCGGCCAGGGCCGGCAGCGTCGAGGCGGGCAGCAGCAGCGGGCCGACCAGGTCGGCGTACCAGGCGGCGCGGTGCTCGCGGTGCGCGGCGACGGCGTCCGGCAGGGACGCGCTGCCGGGCGGAAAGACGGCAGCGTCGTCGACGAGGCCGGCGAAGAGGCGGGGCACCTGCGTTGACACGAGACAAGAATCTACGGGACGCTACAAGGAACGGACAACAGCGTCCGATTATCGGACGTCACCGGCCGGAGAACGGGACATAACGGGAGGCGACATGCCGTACTACCGCAGCGTCGGCGAGGTGCCCCGCAAGCGGCACACCCAGTTCCGCCAGCCCGACGGCAGCCTCTATGCCGAGGAGCTGATGGGCCAGGAGGGCTTCTCCTCCGACTCGTCCCTGCTCTACCACCGGTACCCGCCCACCGCGATCGTCGCCGCCGAGGAGTTCACCCCGCCGGCGTACACCCGGGTGCCGAACCTTCCGCTCAAGCCGCGCCACCTGCGTACCCACAAGCTCGACGGCACCGGCGCGGACCCGGTCCTCGGCCGGCGCTACCTGCTGGCCAACGACGACGTGCGGATCGCGTACGTGCTGGCCGACCGGCCGTCCCCGCTCTACCGCAACGCCACCGGCGACGAGTGCCTCTACGTGGAGGCCGGCACGCTGCGGGTGGAGTCGACCTTCGGCGTGCTCGACGCGGTCGCCGGCGACTACGTGATCATCCCCACCTCCACCGTGCACCGGCTGGTGCCGACCGGCGACACCCCCACCCGGCTGCTCGCCGTCGAGGCCAGCGGCCACATCGGCCCGCCCAAGCGCTACCTGTCGGTGCGCGGCCAGTTCCTGGAGCACTCGCCGTACTGCGAGCGGGACGTCCGGGGACCGGACGCCCCGCTGCTGGTCGACGGCACCGACATCGAGGTGCTGGTACGCCACCGGCGCGGGTGGACGAAGCACGTCTACGCCAACCACCCGTTCGACGTGGTCGGCTGGGACGGGCACATGTACCCGTGGGCCTTCTCCATCCACGACTTCGAGCCGATCACCGGCCGGATCCACCAGCCGCCGCCCGTGCACCAGACCTTCCAGGGCCCGAACTTCGTCATCTGCTCGTTCGTCCCGCGCAAGGTGGACTACCACCCGGACGCCATCCCGGTGCCGTACAACCACCACAACGTCGACTCCGACGAGATGCTCTTCTACACCGGCGGCAACTACGAGGCCCGGCGCGGTTCCGGCATCGAGCAGGGCTCCATCTCGCTGCACCCGTCGGGCTTCACCCACGGGCCGCAGCCGGGTGCGGCGGAGCGCTCCATCGGCGTCGACTTCTTCGACGAACTGGCCGTCATGGTGGACACCTTCCGCCCGCTCGACCTCTGCGACGCGGCCGGCGAGTGCGAGGACGAGGGGTACGCCTGGACCTGGGCGGGTCGCCCCTAGTTCCCCTCCGGCGCGTCGGGAGTTTCGCCGAAGCCCACCTGCTCCGGACGGTCTGGCCTGATCCCTCTGCTGGTGGTCTCCGGCGAAACCCCCACCTGGTCCGGCTGGTCGTCGTCGGGCGCCGCGTGCCGTGGCCGCAAGTCTGGCTGGTTCCGCCACCAGCGGCGCAGCAGCCAGATCAGCACCGTCACCGGCATGGGCAGCAGCCACGGGCCGGCCACGGTCACGACGACGAGCGGCCACACCGGGTCGACGCCCGGATCGGCCACGCGGTCGAAGACGATCAGCGCCGCGAGCGCCGTCGCGACCAGCTCCGCCCCTTGGTCGCGCACACTGGTCAGGAACTGCCGCCAGCCCTGGCGCTCCGGACGGTCCGGGAACTCCCCTGTCTTCATGATCGTCCACAAGGGTCGCCCCGAAGCGGCCACCAGGTAGGCCAGCGTCATCGGCAGCCTGACGACGGCCACCCATGCCGCGAACGCCGCCGGCCTCTCCGCCACCTCGCCGAGCACGTCCGGTGCGATCCTGGCGGCCACTCGGTACGTGACGAAGAGCAGGACGAAGTCGATCGCCACCCCGAGCAGTGGGATACCCAGCACGAACAGCCGCGCAAGGACCTTGCGCCGGCGCCGGCTCAGCTCGGACATGCCCTCATTGTCCGGGCGGCGGCAAGGGCTGCCCGGCGTCAGGCCGTCGTGCGGGAGAGCACGGCGAGCTCGGCGAGGGTGGCGACGGCGATGGCGAGGACCAGCGGCCACGGGGTGCCGACCAGGGCCTAGAGCAGGATCAGCGCCGGCACGGCGGCCGCCCTGTCCGCGTGGTCGCTGCGACCAGCCCGAGCACCAGGCGCGCCTGCGGCTCCTCGGGGGCCAGCTCCACGCCACGCCAGGCCACGTCCGGCGCCGGCTGCCCGTGCGATCGAGCCCGGGGCTGCAGCGCGGGCGGCGCCGGCGGCGGTGAGCGCCTCGGTGGGCCGGCCCGCCGCCAGGTGGACCCGGGACAGCACGGTCAGCGCCTCGGTGTTGGCGGCTCAAGAGCGACCGCGTAGCCCAGCTCGGCGGCGGCCTCGTCGTAGCGGCCCAGTTCCGCGAGGAACTGGGCTCGTTGCAGGTAGCCGTCGGTCGCGGACCGGTCGGAGGTGGCGTCCCTGGACAGCGCGACGAGCCTAGGCGGCCGGAACCTCGTACACCAGGGCCACCGCGACGCCGGCGAGCCCCTCGCCGCGTCCGGTGAAGCCGAGCCCGTCGCTGGTGGCGGCGGAGACGGTGACCGGCGCGCCGACCGCCGCGGAGAGCACCCGCTGCGCCTCCTCGCGGCGCGGCCCGATCTTCGGACGGTTGCCGACCACCTGGACCGAGACGTTGCCGATCTCGAAGCCGGCCACGCGGACCCGTCGGGCCGACTCGGTCAGCAGCGCCACTCCGGAGGCGCCGGCCCACTCGGGCTGGTCGACGCCGAAGTTCGCGCCGAGATCACCGAGCCCGGCGGCGGAGAGCAGCGCGTTGCAGGCGGCGTGCGCGACCACGTCGGCGTCGGAGTGACCGGCCAGGCCGTCCTGGTCCGGCCAGTGCAGTCCGGCCAGCCAGCAGGGCCGGCCGGGCGCGAAGGCGTGGATGTCGGTGCCGACGGCCACCCGAGGAACGATCATGAGCCGAGGGTACGCGTCAGTGGCCGGCGGCCAGCAGGTGCTCGGCGAGCGCGAGGTCGAACGGGCGGGTGACCTTCAGCGCGTACTCGGAGCCGGGCACGCAGAACACCGGTACGCCCTGCTTCTCGACCAGCCCGGCGTCGTCGGTGAGCGAATCACCCGCGGCGGCGTGCGCGGCGGTCAGCACGCTCCGGCGGAAGCCCTGCGGGGTCTGCACCGCGCGCAGCGCGGAGCGGTCGACGGTGCCGACGACCACCTCGCCCGCGCCGACCTCCTTGATCGTGTCGACCACCGGGAGCACCGGGATCACCGCGTGGTGCCCGGCGCGGACCGCCCCGGCCACCGACTCGACCAGCTCCGGTGGGGTGAGCGCGCGGGCGGCGTCGTGCACGAGCACGATGTCGGGCCCCGGTGGCACGGCGGCCAGGGCGGCCGCCACGGACGCCTGCCGCTCCGCACCGCCGGGCACGACCAGCACCGGCGCCACGGGTGCCAGCAGCCGCCGAACCGCATCCAGCTCGGCCGCCGGGGCGGCCACCACGATGGTGTGCACCGACGGCGCGGCCGCGATCCGGCGTACCGCGTGCACCAGCAGCGGCTCGCCGCCCAGCAGGCGCAGCGCCTTGGGCGCGCCCGGGCCGAGGCGTACCCCGGCACCGGCCGCAGGCACGAGGACCGCGACGTCACCGCGCGGGTTCAGCTGCGCGGTCACGTCGCGGTCCTGGTGGTTTCTTTGCTGCGGGACGGGTACGACGATGCTGTGGGGACTAGGCCTCGCCCAGCACCTTGTCGAGCAGCGTCTCCGCCTCGTCCTTGGTGCTCTTCTCGGCCAGCGCGACCTCGCCGACGAGAATGTCGCGGGCCTTGGCGAGCATGCGCTTCTCGCCCGCGGACAGGCCCCGCTCCCGCTCCCGGCGCCACAGGTCGCGGACGACCTCGGCGACCTTCAGCGGGTTCCCGGAGGCCAGCTTCTCCAGATTCGCCTTGTAACGCCGCGACCAGTTGGTCGGCTCCTCGGTGTGCGGTGCACGGAGCACGTCGAAGACCTTGCCGAGGCCCTCTTCGCCGACCACCTCGCGCACGCCCACGATCTCGGCGTTCTCAGCGGGCACCCGGACCGTCAGGTCACCCTGCGCGACCCTCAGGACGAGGTATTCCCTGGGCTCGCCCTTGATGACCCGAGTCTCGATTGCCTCGATGAGTGCGGCCCCGTGGTGGGGGTAAACAACGGTCTCGCCGACACTGAAAACCATAGGTTCGAAACCCCTTTCGCTGTGTCTAGGGTAACACGCTCAGGCACCGATGTCTCACCGCTGTCCTGACCGTTGGCGCAGCTCAGGGGCCCTGTGAGAGGTATTTCTTCAGCTTGACAGGCAGTCAAACCGATGGTTCGAGCACGCTCCGTGACGAACGGATGACAACCCGGTACGGGTGATCGGAGCGTGGATTTCTCGGGCTACGCGCTTTTCCCATGGTAGCCCGGTAGCGCCCGGCCCGCCCAGGTCTGGCGGCAGGAGGGGCGGTGCGGGACGCTGGAGGGGTACCGCCGTCCGCTCACGAGCCACTTCCCCGGGGGTCCGATGGGCATGCCTGACGCAGAGGGCCACGGCCCGTCCGACGGGCTGCCCGACCTGCCACCGGAGTGGGGTCGGGTGGTCGTACCGGACGACGCGTCGGCGCTGGCCGAAGAGGCCGAGCAGGTCCGTCGCGAGCTGCGGCGCCGCACCTCCGGCGCGCGCTGGCGCCGGCGGTTGGGCCTGACCCCGCGCGCCGACGGCCGGCCACCCCTCGCCCTGCCCGTGCTGATCCTGGTGGTGGCCCTGCTCACCACCATCGGCGGCCTGCTCGCCGTCACCTGGCCCCGCTCGCCCCGGGGCACCGAGCGGCCGACCGTCCTGCCGTATCCCTCGTCCACCTCGCCCGGCACGCTGACCGGCCGGCCGCTGCCGGCGCTGGACCTGGTCGACGCCGACCAGTCGCCGGTGCCGCTGCGGCGGCTGCTGCCCGCCATGATCATCCTGGTGGACGCCTGCGCCTGCGCCGAACAGGTCGCCGCGGCGGAGGCCGCCGCACCCGCCGGAGTCTCGGTGGTCACCGTCACCGGCGGCCGTACGGTCGGCCCCGACCCCGTTCCCGGCGGCCCGGTACGCGCCCTCGCCGACCCGGCCGGCGGCGTACGGGCGGCGCTGCACCTCGACCCCCGCCCCGGCATCGCCACCGGGCTGCTGGTCGACCGCTCCGGCACGGTCCAGCGGGTGATCCCCGACCTGGCCATCGCCGGCGACTACCGCGCCGACCTGAGCCGTCTGGTCCGCTGACCCCGACCCGGCGGTCGCGGTCGCGGATCGCGGTACCCCACACCCGGGGCGGCCGGTCGTGCGGCAGCGCCGGGCGGCCCAGCTCAGGGCAGAGCGACCAGTTGCGCGGCCACCTCGACCGGCCTGGGACCGACGGCGGACAGTTCGATCCGGGTCGGCGCCACCTGCTCGGGCGTAAGGAACTCCGGCTCCATCGGGTGGGGCAGATCGAGCTGACCCAGCTCACCGTCGCAGGTCGACTGGGCGGTGTTCAGGGTCGGACCCTGGATGATCGAGATCAGCAGCTCGCCCGGGCCGGTGCAGCGGTACTGCAGCAGGTGCCGTGCCCCGTCTGCCAACGACTCCCGGCGTACCGGTTTTTGGCCCGGGATCAAGGTCAGGCGCTCCCGCAACAGGGTGTCGGTGAACCGGGGCAGCGCCAGGTCATCGGTGTCACCCGGCAGTTCGGTCGCCTCGATGACGCGGCCGCTCCCGTCGATCCGCACCCGGACGGCCGCGTCGGGGTGCGCGGCCAGCACCTCGTTGAGGGTCTCCGGCGAACGGGACGGGACGACACCGCGCGGTGGCGGGCTCGTCCCCACCGCCACCCCGCGCCGGCCGGTGGCCGGAGCCCCGGCCCACCACCACCAGCCGCCCGCCGTCACGGCGAGCAGCGCCGCCGCCGCCAGCAGGCCGCCGCGCAGCCGATCGTCCCGCCGGTCATCCATCCGGCGAGCGTAACCAGCCGCCACCGAACCCGCCGGCCCGTCGGAGGGCTTCCCGCCCGGAGGACCGGCGAGGGTGGGTTCAGGAACGGCGTTCCAGCAGGGCGGCGTAGAGGGTGAGGCCCGGCCCGAAGGCCAGCATCACGATCCGCCGCGGCGGCACGGCAGCCCGCACCAGCCGGTCCAGGATCAGCAGCACCGTCGGGGACGAACAGTTGCCGTGCTCGTCCAGCGTCGCCCGGGAGGCCACGAGGGCCTCCGGCGGCAGGGCCAGCTCGCGCTCCACCACGTTGAGGATGCGCGGGCCGCCCGGGTGCACCGCCCAGCCGTCCACCTCGGCGATGCCCGTGCCGTGGCGGGCCAGCAGGTCGTCGACCAGCCCGCGAACGTGCGTGGAGAGCACCTGCGGGACCTTCGGCGACAGGCCCATCCGGAAACCGGTGTCGGTGACGTCCCAGGTCATGTGGTCGGCGGTGGAGGTGTCGGTGACCGAGGTGACCTCGCGCACCGCGTACCCGCCGGACGACCCGGGGCCGGCCGCGCCGGGGACCACCACCGCGGCGACCGCGGCGTCGGAGAAGAGTGCGTGCGAGACGATCTGCTGGGTGTCCATCCGCGCGCTGGCCGGCTGGATGTGCAGGCTGGTCAGCTCGGCGCAGAGCAGCAGCGCCGGGCGCCCCCGCGCGGTGACGAAGTCGGCCGCCGCGCCGAGCCCGGGCAGCGCGGCGTAGCAGCCCATGTGCCCGACGAACATCCGCTGCGTGTCGGGGGCCATGCCCAGGTCCCGGGCGAGCAGGATGTCCAGCCCCGGCGTGGCGTACCCGGTGCAGGAGCAGACCACGAAGAGCCCGACGTCGCCGGCGGCGAGACCGGCCGAGGTCAACGCCCGGCCCACCGCCTCCTTGCCCAGCGGCAGCGCCTCGACCTGGTACCGACGCATCCGGCGCTCGGTCGGCCACTCGGAGACGTCCTCCAGCAGCGGGTTGACCGCCGCCTGCCGGCGGGTCACCCCGGAGTTGGCGAAGATCCGCTCGGCGAGCGCCCGGGTGGTGCCGGAGAAGTGCCGGGAGAAGAAGCCCTCCCAGAGCTCGTCCTGCGCGGCCCCCGGCGGCTGCGCCGTACCGAGTCCCGCGATCACTGGTACGGCCATGTCCCCCACCTCTCGTCCCCGACTGCCCGCCCGGCGACCGCCCCCGCCCCAGGAACGACCACCCCCACCGAACTACTCGCCCTCACCGTGCCGCCCTCCGCCCGGGCTGCGGGGCTCGCAGACCCGGCGAACTCCTCGCCCTCACCAACGAGGGGTCGATCCGTCGCGATCCGGGTCCCCGCCCAACGCCGCGATGCCGAGCCAGTCCGCGCAGACGTCCGAGGTCGCGGGGTGCAGCGACCCGCAGCGGGCGTCCCGGTAGAGCCGCTCCAGCGGGTGGCCCCGTCGGGTCGCCGACGTGCCGGCCGCCTCCAGCACGGACGCCGCCACGTCGGCCGCGGTCGTGCCGGCGAGCAGCTTGGCCCGCCAGACCCAACGGTTGGTCTCGGCGTCACCGGGGGCCTCGTCGACCCGGCGGGCGGCCTCCGCCACCACCAGCTGCGCCGCCGCCACCGCCGCGTCGGCCCGACCCAACCTGGCCCGTACCGCCGGCAGGCCGCCCAGGTTGCGGGCGTTCAGGTGCTCGGCCGCCGCGTCCACCGCCGCCCGGGCCACCCCGACGTAGACGGCGGCGTAGCTGGCCACCAGCCAGTGCGGCATCAGCTGGGCCACCACCAGCGCCAGCCCCTCCACCCCACCGAGCAGCCGGTCCGCCGGGACGGTCACGTCCAGGTGCAGGTCGTGCGAGCAGGTGGCCCGCATGCCGAGCGAGTCCCAGGTCGGCTCCACGGTCAGCCCCTCGCCGGCCGGCACCAGGAACTGGGAGACCACCGACTGGTCGGCGGCGCTGCGCGCGGCCACCAGATAGCCGTCCGGGTGCCCGGCGCCGGAGCAGAAGGTCTTGCTGCCCTTGAGGTGCCATCCGCCGTCGACCGGCTCGTAGACCGTGCTGAGCTGGGACAGCCGTGCGCCCGCGCCGCGTTCGCTCATCGCGACCGCGTACCAGGAGCCCTCGGCCGCCGCGCGGAGCAGGCGGTCCCGGGCGGCCAGCGCCTCGTCGGGTACGCCCAGCGCCTCGGCCAGTTCCTCGGTGACCGCGCCCAGCGCGCCGGTGACCGAGGCGTGCATGTTGAACACCAGCGCGGTCGCGCCGTTGCCCCGGGCCAGCTCGGTGGCGACGGCCGCGTACTCGGCGAAGGTTGCGCCGGCCCCACCCAGCTCGCGCGGCACCATCAGCCCGAAGAGCCCGGCCTCGCGCAGGTCGGCGAAGTCATCCACGGGGAACGAGCCGTCCCGGTCGTGCCGTGCCGCCCGCGCGGCGAACCGCGGCGCCAACCGGCGGGCCGCCTCCAGCGCGTTCACCGTCATGTCCCCCCTCCTGCGTCCCTGTACCCCCGGCGCGGTCCGGTTACCCGTGCCGCACCCCGTGTCCCTGGTAGAGCACGGCGACCGACCGGGTCGGCTTGATCCGGGGCTGCCGCCCGTCGACCGTCCCGGAAGGACGCCCGCGGGCCCGTCGGACGAGCCAGGCCAGCGTCCCGCGCAGACTCGGCCGGATGCCCCGGATCCGCAGGTGGACGCCGTGCCGCGCGCACTCGGCCACCAGTTCACGAGCGTCCACGAACAACCGTGGATCGTGGATGCCCCGGGGGACCGTCGGCAGCCGCTCCCCGATGCGTACCGCCACCAGCCGGGCCAGCGCGGTGTCGTTGAGGGTGTCCAGCACCAGGAGGCCGCCTGGGCGCAGCAGCCGGCAGGCCTCGGCCACCACGCGCCGCCAGTCCGGTACGTGCTCCAGCAGCTCGCCGGCGGCCACCACGTCGGCACAGCCGTCGACCAGCGGCACCGCCGTGGCGTCGCCGTTGACCACCGTCACCCCGTGCGCGGCGGCCTGCTCCAGCGCGGACCGGGTCAGGTCCACCCCGACGTGCCGGTAGCCCTTGCCGGCCAGGTGCGGGGCGAGCAGCCCGGCACCGCAGCCCAGGTCGACCAGCAGGGCGTCGGGCCGGGTGGCGGGCGGCACCAGGGCGGCGCGGGACCGGGCCAGCCAGTGCAGCATGGCGAACGCGCCGTCCGGTCGCCACCATTCGCCGGCCAGGTCGTCGTACTGGCGGGGGTCGTTGGGTGGCAGGACGCGCGGCGGAGTGGACACGGGACCGTTCCGCATGGACCGAGCGTGGCACGACTCCCCGGTAACGACCAGACTTCCCTTATGTCGTCGACGGTGTTAGGGCTGGTCAGGGCGAGCCATCCGGAGCCGTCCGCGGCGGTCACCGCGGTCTCCGGTCTGCTCGCGTGGGGGGCCGGGCACTCCCCGACCGGCGTCGCCGCGGTCACCGCGACGGTGCTGGCCAGCCAACTCGCCGTCGGCTGGACCAACGACGCGCTGGACGCCGGGCGGGACGCCGCGGTGGGGCGTACCGACAAGCCGGTCGCCGCGGGCGCGGTGAGCCGGCGCACGGTGGCGGTGGGCGCGGTGCTCGCGGCCCT
The DNA here is from genome assembly GCF_018070095.1 of Micromonospora sp. U56. Lineage (NCBI taxonomy): Bacteria > Bacillati > Actinomycetota > Actinomycetes > Micromonosporales > Micromonosporaceae > Micromonospora > Micromonospora sp. U56. The sequence continues at coordinate 75,867 of NZ_JAGPYL010000003.1, read as the reverse complement.
GGCGACCCCGCTGCTGGCGCTGACCACCAACCCGACCGCCGCGCTCTGGGTCACGATCGCCCTGGTCTCGGCGCTGCTCTACGACTGGCCGCTGAAGTCCAGCCCGGTCTCCGTGCTGCCGTACGCGGTCTCCTTCGGGGCGCTGCCCGCCGTCGTGGTGCTGGCCCTGCCCGGCGCGCCCGCGCCACCGGCGTGGCTGGTCGCCGCCGGGGCCTGCCTCGGCGCGGGGGCCCATTTCGCCAACGTCCTGCCGGATTTCACCGACGACGCGCGCACCGGGGTGCGCGGGCTGCCGCACCGGCTCGGCCCTGCGGGCAGCCGGGTCGCCGCCGCCGCGCTGCTGCTGGCCGCGACGGTCGTCCTGGTCGTCGGGCCGCCCGGGCCGCCGTCCTGGCTGGGCCTGTCGGCCGTGGCGGCCGCCGCCGTGGTGCCACCGCTCGGCTGGTACGGCGGGCGGCGCGCCGCAGGCGAGGCCGGCGGACGGCCGGTGACGGCTTTCCGGGCGGTGATGGTGGTGGCCCTGATCGATGTGGTGCTCCTGGTCGCGAGCGGTCGGGTGATCTGACCGGCACCCGGCCAGGTGGCAATACCGGGTCGCCGTGCGACCGTCGATCAGCCCCAACTACCCTGGAGCGCGGTCTGCGCGGGTATGACCACCCCGCGCCCGGGGTACGGCCGGGTGGGGATCGTGACGAGGAGGACCGACGTGACGCGCTCGATCAGGGGTTCCCGGCGGGCGGCCCTGCTGCTGTCCGGCATGGCGGCGGCGACCGCCCTGCTGGCGACGGGATGCGGGGCCGGCCAGGTGGCCGAGACCGCCAACAAGGCGCCGTCGATCCAGGGCATCAACGTCCAGACTCCGGACAACGCCTACAAGGTGCGCGGCCTCTACGTGGATTACCCCGGCACCGAGGGCCTGCGCACCGGTGCGAACGCCGCGCTCAACGCCGTGATCTACAACGACACCCGGGACCCGGTGACCGTGACCGTCACCACGGACAGCGCGCGCGAGGTCGTGATCACCGGCAAGCCGGGCTCGACGCCCCCGCCGGAAGGCACCGCGCCGTCGGAGAGCGCGTCGCCGTCGGAGAGCGCCACCCACGCCGAGAGCCCGTCGCCGTCCGGCTCGGCCTCGGCCAGCCCGTCGGAGAGCGTCTCGCCCAGCCCCTCGGCCCCGGCCGGCCAGCCGGCCCGCTTCGAGATCCCGGCGCAGAGCTACGTGCAGCTGAACGTGCAGGGCGGCCGTTACCTCCAGCTCGTCGGGCTGACCGAGGCGCTGCGCGTCGGCCAGCAGGTCAACCTGACCTTCGACTTCGGCAACGGCAGGACGATCCAGACCGGCGCTCCGATCGGCGTGCCGCTGACCCCGGCCGCCCCGGTCTCCCCGATCATCGAGCGCGAGGGCGGCTACGAGGGCGGTGGCGAGGAGGGCGGCTCCGGCCACGGCGGCTGATCCCCGCACGGAACTGTCGACACCGCCGGCGTGGTGACCACCACGCCGGCGGTGTTTTCGTCGTACCAGGGGGTTAGCGTCCTGTGGTGACCACCTCCCGATCGACCCCGGCACGGGGTGGCGCGGCCTCCGGCGCCGCCCGCGGCCGGGCCGCCCGCGAGCCCCGCCCGGCCTACGAGTGCGACGCCTGCGGGCACCAGCCACCCAAGTGGGTGGGGCGCTGCCCCGAGTGCGGTGAGTGGGGCTCGGTGGTCGAGTGCACGGTGACCGGGCCGATGGTCTCCGGCCGGGTGATCAGCTCCCGGCTGCCGGCCGAGCCGGCCCGGCCGATCGCCACGATCAGCGCCGCCCCCGCCCGGGCCCGGCCCACCGGGGTCAGCGAGCTCGACCGGGTCCTCGGCGGCGGCCTCGTGCCCGGCGCGGTGGTGCTGCTCGCCGGCGAGCCAGGGGTCGGCAAGTCGACGCTGCTGCTCGACGTGGCCCAGCAGTGGGCCGCCGGCGCGGGCAGCCCCTCCCTGGTGGTCAGCGGCGAGGAGTCGGTCAGCCAGGTCCGGCTGCGCGCCGAGCGGATGGGCACCCTGCACGACCAGCTCTACCTGGCCGCCGAGAGCGACCTGAGCGCCGTGCTCGGCCACCTCGACGCGGTCAAGCCGGGGCTGCTGGTGCTCGACTCGGTGCAGACCATCTCCACCACCGGCACCGAGGGGGTGCCGGGCGGGGTCACCCAGGTGCGGGCGGTCACCGCCGCCCTGGTCGCCGTCGCCAAGGAGCGCGGAATCGCCACCGTGCTGGTCGGCCACGTCACCAAGGACGGCCAGGTCGCCGGTCCCCGGGTGCTGGAGCACCTGGTCGACGTGGTCCTGCACTTCGAGGGCGACAAGCACTCGTCGCTGCGGATGGTCCGGGGCGTCAAGAACCGGTTCGGCGCCGCCGACGAGGTCGGCTGCTTCGAGATGCACGAGGGCGGCATCAGCAGCCTTGCCGACCCGTCCGGGCTCTTCCTGACCCGCTACTCGGAGCCGGTGCCCGGCACCTGCGTGACGGTCGCGATGGAGGGGCGGCGGGCCCTGGTCACCGAGGTGCAGGCGCTGATCGGCGCGACGGTGGCCGGCTCGCCGAGGCGGACGGTCTCCGGGCTGGACGGGGCCCGGCTGGCCATGGTGCTGGCCGTGCTCCAGCGCCGCACCGAGCGGCTGACGCTGCACGACCGGGAGGTGTTCGCCGCCACCGTCGGTGGCATCCGGGTGGTGGAGCCGGCGGCCGACCTGGCCGTCGCCCTGGCCGTCGCATCCGGCGGGCTCAACCTGGCCATCGCGCCCAACCTGGTGGCGATCGGCGAGGTCGGGTTGACCGGCGAGGTGCGGCGGGTGGGCGCGGTCCCCCGCCGGTTGGCGGAGGCGGCCCGGCTCGGCTTCCGGGTGGCGCTGGTGCCGCAGGGCTGCGGGCCCGGCAGCACCGGGGCGGGCCCGGACAACATGCGAGTGATGGAGGTCACGGACGTGCGCTCGGCGCTGCAGTGTGTCGCCCGCGCATCCGCCGAATGACCGACGGTGGCCGCCGGGCCGGACCGCGCGGGCCATACCGGACACGCCCGACACAGCCGCCGGCACTTCAGGGATCCGACGCCGTGACACATCACGGTAACCACGACAGCACCCACCGCACGGCAGTCCGTAGACTGTGCGCGTGCCGACCGACCGCGATACCACCAAGCCTGCCGGCGCGACGCCCCACGCCCGCACCGCTGCCGTGGGCTCGCCCGCCCGCCCGATCAGCGTGAGCGTGACCGGAGGCGCCGGGAGCGCCGGCGATCCGCTGCGGGCGAACCTCGCCCTGATGGCGCCCGGCACCGCGCTGCGCGACGGCCTCGAGCGGATCCTCCGGGGCCGCACCGGCGCCCTGATCGTGCTCGGCTACGACAAGGTCGTCGACCAGATCTGCACCGGCGGATTCCCGATGGACGTCGAGTTCTCGGCCACCCGGGTCCGCGAGCTGTGCAAGATGGACGGTGCCGTGGTGCTCTCCAGCGACGGCACCCGGATCGTCCAGGCGGGCGTGCACCTGATGCCCGACCCGTCCATCCCGACCGAGGAGTCCGGCACCCGGCACCGCACCGCGGAGCGGGTCGCCCGGCAGACCGGCTATCCGGTCATCTCGGTCAGCCAGTCCATGCGGATCATCAGCCTCTACGTCAACGGCCAGCGGCACGTCCTGGACGACTCGGCGGCCATCCTGTCCCGGGCCAACCAGGCGCTGGCCACCCTGGAGCGCTACAAGCTCCGCCTGGACGAGGTCTCCGGCACCCTCTCCGCGCTGGAGATCGAGGACCTGGTCACCGTCCGCGACGCGGTCGCGGTGGTGCAGCGGCTGGAGATGGTCCGCCGGATCGCCGACGAGATCGCCGGGTACGTGGTCGAGCTGGGCACCGACGGCCGGCTGCTCGCCCTCCAGCTCGACGAGCTGATGGCCGGCGTGGACGCCGACCGCACCCTGGTCATCCGCGACTACCTGCCCACCGGCCGCAAGTCGCGGACCCTCGACGAGGCGCTGGTCGAGCTGGACCTGCTCGGCGCCACCGAACTGATCGACCTGGTCTCGGTGGCCAAGGCGATCGGCTACCCGGCCGCCTCCGACGCCCTCGACGCGGCGGTCAGCCCGCGCGGCTTCCGGCTGCTGGCCAAGGTGCCCCGGCTGCCGGTGGCGATCGTCGACCGGCTGGTCGTGCACTTCGGCAGCCTCCAGCGGCTCCTCGGCGCCACCGTGGAGGACCTCCAGGCCGTCGACGGGGTCGGCGACGCCCGGGCCCGGGGCGTACGGGAGGGGCTGTCCCGGCTCGCCGAGGCGTCCATCCTGGAGCGGTACGTCTGACCGGTCCGGTCAGCCGGTGATGACCAGCTTCACGGGCTCGCTGAGCTTGGTGCCGACCCGGGCGAAGACCTGGTACGTCCCGGCGGGCGGGGTCGGCCCGGCGGCCACCCCGCCGGCGCACCGGCTGACGTCCTTGCCGTTCCAGGTCAGCTGGTAGGAGCGCTCGAAGCCCGGGGTGAACGACTGCACGTCCGAGCCCTTGCCGGTGCCGCAGGTGTCCGACGACCAGACCTTCTCCGCGCCCCGCTTGACGTAGAGCTCCTGGAGGTCGGCCCCGACGTCCCGGCTGCAGGTCCGCTGGGCGGTGTTCTTGACCCGCAGCGTCAGGTCGACCAGGGCGCCCCGGCGCACCTCGGACGGGAGCGCCTGCGACGTCACCCTCAGCTCGGCGTCCGTGCAGGTGCCGTCATCGACCACGGTCGGGCCGGCGGGCACGACGGGCGGCGCGGCCGGCGGCGCGGTGGTCGTACCCGGATCGCCGGCCGGACCGCCCCCGGAGTCCGGCGCCTCCGGCGTGGCCGTCGGTGCGGCGGACCCGGACGCGGGCGCCGAACCGGTCGATGCCGGATCGACGGCCGGCGACGTCGGGGTGGACCTGGCCTGCGGTGTCGTCGCGGTGTCCCCCGACTGGTTGCAGGAATAGAGCAGGACAATCAGGAAGAGAAGCCCCGCTCCGAGTACGACGGCTCGACGCCGCCAGTACACGGCGGATGGCAGAGGACCGACCGTCAGACGCATGATGCCCCCACCGTAGCGGCGCACCGCACTCCGACCCGTCGCGACGCGCCGGACACGGCCCGGATCACGGCCTCCACCCTCCACTCACGACAGCCGGCGGCGGCCGGTCACAGGTAGACCTTGCGCTGGTAGACGGCGTGCGCGCCGGCGACCCGATCGAGGAAGAGAAGTCCCGAGCAGTGGTCGATCTCGTGTTGCAGCGCGCGCGCCTCGAAGCCGTCGGTGACCAGCCGCACCTGCTTCCCGCTGCCGGGCAGGTCGGCCTCCACCACCAGCCGGCTGGCCCGCTTCACGTCCCCGGTCAGGTCCGACACCGACATGCAGCCCTCCCGCCCCGGCTTCCACCGGGTCGCCTCGACCACCCGCGCGTTGCAGAGCACGAAGGTGCCGTGCACGGTGACCGCCTTCGGGTGACCCGTGACGTCCACGGCGAACACCTGCGCGCCCACGCCCACCTGCGGGGCGGCCAGCCCCACGCACCCGGGCGAGACCCGCATGGTGGCGATCAGGTCGGCGGCCAGCTGGACGGTCTCCACCGCGGTGGGGTCGACCGCGCCACCGGGCCGGCTCAGCACCGGGTGCGGGGCGGCGACCACCTGACGTACCTCGCCGGGCAGGGCCAGCGTCTCCGGAGTCCAGTCGCCGAGGCCGGCGTACTCCTCCTCGCTCACAGCAGGTCCGGGTCGGCCGGCCGCAGGGACACCTCGACGCCCAGCTCGGCGGCGGTGGCCGCGAGGCGTCCGGACAGCTCGTCCGCGCTGCCCGGCGGCAGGTCCACCTCTGCCACCACCACGTAGAGCGAACCGGCGAGCCGGGTGCTCAGGTCGGTCACGTTGCCGCCGGCGTCGGCGAGCACCCGGGTCATCGCCGCCACGATGCCCATCCGGTCCGCGCCGTGCACCGCCATCACGTACGGCTCCCCGGCCCGCGCCGCCACCCCGTCGGGCGTGACCGCGCGTACGGTGGCCAGCAGCTGGCCGTCGGCGGCGAGCGGGGCCAGGGCGGCCTCCACCTCGGCGGCGGCCGGGCCGACGCAGATCAGGGTCATCGCGAAGTGACCGCGCAGCCGGGTCATGGTGGAGTCGGTGAGGTTCGCGCCGAGCCGGGCGAGCACCTCGGCGACGTCGGCCACGATGCCCGGCCGGTCCCGGCCGATGACGGTGATCGCGAGCTCGTTCATCCGGGCATTCTGCACGATCCGCGCCGGCGGGCCGCGTCGCCCCGCCCGGGTCGCCCATCCAGCGGGACTGTCCCGCGTGACATCATCGGCGACGCGATGACTGAACCGACTTTCGCCACCCTGGTCAGCCGGTGGTACGAGGAGAACGCCCGCGACCTGCCCTGGCGCGAGCCCGGGGTCGGCGCCTGGGCGATCCTGGTCAGCGAGGTGATGCTCCAGCAGACCCCGGTGGTCCGGGTGCTGCCCGCCTGGCGGGCCTGGCTGGACCGCTGGCCCGACCCGGCCGCGCTGGCCGCCGACACGCCGGCCGAGGCGATCCGGATGTGGGGGCGGCTCGGCTACCCCCGTCGGGCGGTACGGCTGCGCGACTGCGCGGTGGCGATCGTGGAACGGCACGGCGGCGCGGTGCCCGACAAGCTGGACCAGCTGCTGGCGCTGCCCGGCGTCGGCACGTACACGGCGCGGGCGGTGGCGGCCTTCGCGTACGGGCAGCGGCACCCGGTGGTGGACACCAACGTCCGGCGGGTGGTGTCCCGGGCGGTGGCCGGCGAGCCGGACGCCGGACCGGTCACCCGACCGGCCGACCTGGTCGCCTGTGAGGAGTTGCTGCCGCTCGAACCGGCCGCCGCCGCGCTGGCCAGTGCGGCGTTCATGGAACTCGGCGCGGTGGTGTGCGCGGCCCGCTCGCCGCGCTGCCCGGCCTGCCCGGTCGAGTCGGTCTGCGCGTGGCGGGCCTCCGGCCAGGAGGCGCCCGCCGGCCCGACCCGACGCCCCCAGCGGTACGCCGGCACCGACCGGCAGGTGCGCGGGCTGCTGCTCGGAGTGCTCCGGGAGACCACCGGCCCGGTCCCGCACCAACGCCTCGACCAGGTGTGGAGCGACGACGTGCAGCGGGCGCGGGCGCTGGCCGGGCTGGTCACCGACGGACTGGTGGAACCGGTCGGCGAGGCCGCCTTTCGCCTGGTCGGCGACGGCCCCGCCACCCCACTCCCCCGCCCCTGACCCCGCCTCCGCCGGGCCACCCGGGGCCCCGTGATCAACTCCGTTTGCGGCGTGTCGCGGTGTCCGGTGCCGGGAAACCGCGACCCGCAAGTCGTGACGATCGGACGGCCGGCGCCGCCCCGGGTCGCGCGTCTGGCCCACCCGGGGCACGGCAGGGATCGGGCACGCCAAAAGGCGGCGGCCCCGGATGGCTCTCGCCGTCCGGGGCCGCCGCCCTCGTGCTGTCGTCCTTACTCGTCCGCCCCCGCGGTGGCCGCGCCACCGAGGTCGGCCGGAACGGCGTCCGGCACCTCGGCCGGCCGGTCCGAGCCGCGGAAGACCAGCTTGGACTTGTCGATGTTCTCCGGGTCGCCCTCGCAGTCCACCACCACGATCTGACCCGGGGTCAGCTCGTTGAAGAGGATCCGCTCCGAGAGGTTGTCCTCGATGTCGCGCTGGATCGTGCGACGCAGCGGACGGGCGCCCAGCACCGGGTCGAAGCCCTTCTTCGCCAGGTACTTCTTGGCGTTGTCGGTCAACTCCAGACCCATGTCCTTGTTGCGCAGCTGCGTCTCGATCCGGGCGATCATGATGTCCACGATCGAGAGGATCTCGCTCTGCCGCAGCTGGTGGAAGACGATGGTGTCGTCGATCCGGTTCAGGAACTCAGGCCGGAAGTGCTGCTTGAGCTCGTCGTTGACCTTCTGCTTCATCCGGTCGTAGTTCGACTCGGCGTCCTCAGAGGCCTGGAAGCCCAGCGACACCGCCTTGGCGACGTCACGGGTACCGAGGTTGGTGGTCAGGATGATGACCGTGTTCTTGAAGTCCACGATCCGACCCTGACCGTCGGTGAGCCGACCGTCCTCCAGGATCTGGAGCAGCGTGTTGAACACGTCCGGGTGGGCCTTCTCGATCTCGTCGAAGAGGACCACCGAGAACGGCCGACGCCGCACCTTCTCGGTCAGCTGACCACCCTCGTCGTACCCGACGTAGCCGGGAGGGGCACCCACCAGCCGGGAGACCGTGTAGCGGTCGTGGAACTCGGACATGTCCAGCTGGATGAGGGCGTCCTCGCTGCCGAACAGGAACTCGGCCAGCGCCTTGGAGAGCTCGGTCTTACCCACGCCGGACGGGCCGGCGAAGATGAACGAGCCGGACGGACGCTTCGGGTCCTTCAGGCCGGCCCGGGTACGCCGGATCGCCTTCGAGACCGCCTTGACCGCGTCCTCCTGGCCGATGACGCGCTTGTGCAGCTCGTCCTCCATGCGCAGCAGGCGCGAGGTCTCCTCCTCGGTCAGCTTGTAGACCGGGATACCGGTCCAGTTGCCGAGCACCTCGGCGATCTGCTCGTCGTCGACCTCGCTGACGACGTCCAGGTCACCGGCCTTCCACTCCTTCTCCCGCTGCGCCTTCTGACCGAGGAGCTGCTTCTCCTTGTCACGCAGCTGGGCGGCGCGCTCGAAGTCCTGCGCGTCGATCGCGGACTCCTTGTCGCGGCGCACCTGGGCGATGCGCTCGTCGAAGTCGCGCAGGTCTGGCGGCGCGGTCATCCGACGGATCCGCATCCGGGCACCGGCCTCGTCGATCAGGTCGATCGCCTTGTCCGGCAGGAAGCGGTCCGAGATGTACCGGTCGGCCAGGGTTGCGGCTGCCACGAGAGCTGCGTCCGTGATCGAGACCCGGTGGTGCGCCTCGTACCGGTCGCGCAGGCCCTTGAGGATCTCGATGGTGTGGGCCAGCGACGGCTCACCCACCTGGATCGGCTGGAAGCGGCGCTCGAGAGCGGCGTCCTTCTCCAGGTGCTTGCGGTACTCGTCGAGAGTGGTCGCACCGATGGTCTGCAGCTCGCCACGGGCCAGCATCGGCTTGAGGATGCTCGCCGCGTCGATCGCGCCCTCGGCGGCACCCGCACCCACCAGGGTGTGGATCTCGTCGATGAACAGGATGATGTCGCCGCGGGTGCGGATCTCCTTGAGCACCTTCTTGAGGCGCTCCTCGAAGTCACCGCGGTAGCGGGAACCGGCGACCAGAGCGCCGAGGTCCAGCGTGTAGAGCTGCTTGTCCTTGAGCGTCTCGGGCACCTCGCCCTTGATGATCTTCTGGGACAGCCCCTCCACCACGGCGGTCTTGCCGACGCCGGGCTCACCGATCAGGACCGGGTTGTTCTTGGTACGGCGGGAGAGCACCTGCATGACCCGCTCGATTTCCTTCTCGCGCCCGATCACCGGGTCGAGCTTGCCCTCGCGGGCGGCCTGGGTCAGGTTGCGGCCGAACTGGTCCAGCACGAGGCTGGTCGACGGCGCGGCCTCACCCGGCGCGGCGCCCGCCGCGGCCGGCTCCTTGCCCTGGTAGCCGGAGAGCAGCTGGATCACCTGCTGGCGGACCCGGTTGAGGTCCGCGCCGAGCTTGACCAGCACCTGGGCGGCGACGCCCTCACCCTCGCGGATCAGACCGAGCAGGATGTGCTCCGTGCCGATGTAGTTGTGGCCGAGCTGCAGCGCCTCGCGCAGCGACAGCTCCAGCACCTTCTTGGCCCGCGGCGTGAACGGGATGTGCCCGCTCGGCGCCTGCTGGCCCTGGCCGATGATCTCCTCGACCTGCTGGCGGACGCCCTCGAGGGAGATGCCGAGGCTCTCCAGGGCCTTTGCCGCGACGCCTTCACCCTCGTGGATGAGGCCCAGCAGGATGTGCTCCGTACCGATGTAGTTGTGGTTGAGCATCCGGGCCTCTTCTTGGGCCAGGACGACAACCCGTCGCGCTCGGTCGGTGAACCGCTCGAACATGCCCTCGTGCTCCTCACGTGCCGTGCGCCTTGATGTTCAAGATCTTGGCGGGGCCGGTGCGCGGACGTCCGGGACGGGCGTCCGTGCCTCCTTACTCTATCGCCGCCGACCGACTCCGCTGAGGTCGTGTGTCCCCGCAATGAGCCGTTCTGACGTCGTTTTGACCAACCATCCGCGCTCAGGAGGTGTTCCGGGACCCCGACCTGTACGCGCAGAGCGAAATTCGCCCCGGGTGCGGAAGCTCCCCGGCGGACCGGTGGCTCGTCCACAGGTTGTGGACAGATCTTCCACCGCCTGTGGACAACGCCGCCCCCGGCGGGAATCTTCCCGCCCGCCCGGCATCCGCCCCGGCACCGCCGCGCGGCGTCGCAGGCGGCAACTCCGGACCGCCGAGCCCCGTTCGTCACAGCCAGCACACCGGCCCCACCCGCAGCCGGGGAAAACGGCGACGCCGGCCCGGAGCGGTGCTCCGGCCCGGCGTCGTGGCGCCCCTGGCGCTGGCGTCAGTGACCCGCCTTGGCGTGGTACTCGTCGACGATCTCCTGCGGGATGCGGCCCCGGTCGGAGATCTCCTTGCCGGCCTTCTTGGCCCAGGCCCGGATCGCCTTGTTCTGCTCGCGGTCGGCGGTGGCGCCGCCCCGGCCTCGCGCCGCCCGGCCACCCACGACCACGCCGCCCCGACCGACCCGGGTGCCCGCCGCCACGAACGGCGCGAATACGTCGCGCAATTTCTCGGCGTTGGAGTTCGACAGGTCGATCTCGTACTGAACGCCGTCGAGGGCGAACTTGACGGTCTCGTCCGCGTCCCCGCCGTCCAGGTCATCGACCAGCTTGTGAATGATCTGCTTGGCCACGTCCCACATTCCTTTCGAGCAGGGTGCTCCTGCAATAGGAGCACAATAACCCGCGCGGCGCTCGACGCGTCAATAGGATGCGGTAACGAGCCGGAGAAGCTTCCGACTCACTCCGGGCGGACCAACGGGAAGAGGATGGTCTCCCGAATTCCGAGACCGGTCAGCGCCATCAGAAGCCGGTCGATTCCCATTCCCATACCGCCGGCCGGCGGCATTCCGTACTCCATCGCGCGCAGAAAGTCCTCGTCCAGCCGCATGGCCTCGTCGTCGCCGCGGGCGGCCAACTGCGCCTGGGCGACCAGCCGCTCCCGCTGCACCACCGGGTCCACCAGCTCGGAGTACGCGGTGCCCAGCTCGAAGCCGAGGACGTAGAGGTCCCACTTCTCGGCCAGCCCCGGCTCGCTGCGGTGCGCCCGGGTCAGCGGGCTGGTCTCCTCCGGGTAGTCGCGCACGAAGGTGGGGGCCTGCAGGCCCGGCACGACCAGTTCCTCGAACAGTTCCTCGGCCAGCTTGCCCGGGCCCCACTTGGGGTCCACGGCGAGCCCCACCTTGTCGGCGTACTCGACCAGGCGGGACCGTTCGGTGCGGACCGTGACCTCCTCGCCGAGCGCCTCGGAAAGCACCCCGAACAGCGTCACCGAGCGCCACTCGCCGCCCAGGTCGAACTCGCGGCCGTCGGCGTGGGTCACCACGGTCGAGCCGCTGGCCGCGATCGCCGCCTGCTGCACCAGATTGCGGGTCAGCTCGGCCATCGTGTCGTAGTCGCCGTACGCCTGGTAGGTCTCCAGCATCGCGAACTCGGGCGAGTGCGAAGAGTCGACGCCCTCATTACGGAAGTTGCGGTTGATCTCGAAGACCCGGTCGACGCCGCCGACCACGGCCCGCTTGAGAAACAGTTCCGGCGCGATTCGTAGATACAGATCGGTGCTCAACGCATTGCTGTGGGTCACGAATGGGCGGGCCGCCGCCCCGCCGTGCAGCAACTGCAGCATCGGGGTCTCGACCTCGATGAATCCCTGCCCGTGCAGCGAATCGCGCAGGCTGCGCACCGCCGCCGCCCGGGTACGGACCATCTGCCGCGCCTGCGGGCGGACGACCAGGTCGACGTAGCGCTGGCGGACCCGGGCCTCCTCGCTGAGCGGCTTGTGCGCCACCGGCAGCGGGCGCAGCGCCTTGGCGGTGACCGCCCACTCCTGGGCCAGCACGGACAGCTCGCCCCGGCGGCTGGTGATCACCTCACCGGTCACCCCGACGTGGTCACCGAGGTCGACCAGGCGCTTCCAGTCCTCCAGCCGCTCGGCGCCCACCCGGTCCAGGGAGAGCATGGCTTGGAGTTCGGTGCCGTCGCCGTCGCGCAGCGTCGCGAAGCAGAGCTTGCCGGTGTTCCGTACGAAGATCACCCGGCCGGTGACCGAGACCTGGTCGCCGGTGGCGGTGTCGGTGGGCAGTTCGGCGTACTTCGCGCGGACCTCGGCCAGCGTGCTGGTCCGGGGGAAACCGACCGGGTACGGCTCGATGCCCTCGGCGAGCATCCGGTCCCGCTTCTCCCGGCGGACCTTCATCTGCTCGGGAAGGTCGTCGGCGGGATCCACTGGCACGGCGTTCTGCTCGATCACGGCACTGTCCTCAGAAAGGAGATATCGGCGGGGTCAGCCCCCGAGCGTACTCAAGCGCCCAGGTCGCCGTTACGGGATAACCTGCCGCTCATGACCGACCCCACTCACGCGCTGTCGTTCGGGGCGGCCGCCACCGACTACGACCGGTTCCGGCCCCGCTATCCGCAGGCCGCCGTCCGCTGGGCCCTGGCGAGCGTCGAGGCGCCGGCCCGGGTGGTCGACCTCGGCGCCGGCACCGGCATCCTCAGTCGCGCGATCCTCGACCTGGGCCACGAGGTGCTGCCGGTGGAGCCCGATCCGGGGATGCGGGCCCAGTTGGCCGCCGCCACCCCGGGCAGCGCCGCGCTGGCCGGCAGCGCCGAGTCGGTGCCGCTGCCGGACGGGACGGCCGACGCGGTCCTGGTGGGGCAGGCCTACCACTGGTTCGACAAGGAGCGGGCGCACGTCGAGATCGCCCGGGTGCTCCGGACGGGCGGGACGTTCGCCCCGCTCTGGAACACCCGGGACGGGAGCGTCGGCTGGGTGGCCGAGCTGGGCCGGATCGCCGAGCTCCACGACGACGCCGGCGACCTGACCGAGAAGATCACCGACTTCGGTCCGGCCCTCGGCCCGGTCGAACTGGGCGAGTTCGCCCACCGGGTCACGCTGACCCCGGACGAGGTCCTCGGCATGCTGCGTACCCGCTCGAACTGGCTGACCGCCACGCCGCGGCAACGGCAGCGGGTCGACTCGGAGCTGCGGGAGCTGTTCGCCACCCACCCCGACCTGGCCGGGCGGGAGACGGTCGAGCTGCCGTACCGGACGCTCGTCTTCCGGGCCCGGCGGCGCTGAGCCCCCGGGCGGCGCCCGACCCCGGCGGCCGGGGTCAGTTGTTGCGCTCGTAGACCATCCGCAGGCCGATCAGGGTGATCATCGGCTCGTGGTGGGTGATCGTGCGGCACTCGCCGATCACCACCGAGGCCAGCCCGCCGGTGGCGATCACCGCCTTCACCTCGCCCAACTCCTCGGTCATCCGCTCGACGATCCGGTCGACCTGCCCGGCGAAGCCGAAGTAGAGGCCGGACTGAAGGCACTCGACGGTGTTCTTGCCGATCACCGACCGGGGCTTGGTCGCCTCCACCTTGCGCAGCTGAGCGGCCCGGGCGGCCAGGGCGTCGAACGAGATCTCGATGCCCGGGGCGAAGGCGCCGCCGAGGAACTCCCCCCGGCCGCTGATCACGTCGAAGTTCGTGGTGGTGCCGAAGTCGACCACGATCGACGGACCGCCGTAGAGGGTGTACGCGGCGAGGGTGTTGACCACCCGGTCCGAGCCGACCTCCTTGGGGTTGTCGATCGCGAGCTGGACGCCGGTGCGCACCCCCGGCTCGACGATCACGCTGGGCAGGTCGGCGTAGTAGCGGGCCAGCATGGACCGCAGCGAGCGCAGCGCCGCCGGAACCGTGGAGCAGGCCGCCACCCCGGTGATCTCCACCGCGTCACCGGCGAGCAGCCCGCGGAACATCAGACCCAGCTCGTCCGCCGTGGACCGGGCGTCGGTCTTGATCCGCCAGGAGTGCACCAGCTTGTCGCCGTCGAAGGTCGCCAGCACGGTGTTGGTGTTTCCGATGTCGATGCAGAGCAGCACACGCGCAGCCTAGACAACCGCCGTTCGGGCGGGCGCGGAGCGGCGGACGAACCGTATCCTGGACCCATCGCAGTATGAACATTTTTCTATCCACGGCACGGCCCGACGGGGAGCGGACATGTCGAGGATGTGGTGGGCACGTGGACGCAACGCCCTGCTCCGGCGCCGACGGCACGTGCTGGTGCTGGCGGCGTTGGCCGGCGGTGCGCTCTGGATGATCGTCCAGGCCTGGCAGTCCTCGCGGCGCGACGGGGAGACCTTCCGCGGCGACCTCTACCTCAACATCGGCGCCGCGCTGATCATGACGCTCCTGACCTACCTGGTGCTCAACCCGCTCTTCCGCGAACTCCAGACCGCCACCATCATCGAGCACCCCCGACTCGACCGGGAGGCGCTGATCCAGCGGGTCGCGCAGTCCCGGGAAACCGTCGCCATCCTGGAGACCTTCACCAGCATGCTGGAGGGCCCCTACACGTCGCGCTTCCTGGTCGCGCTGCGCTCCGCGCTCGCCAACGGCGCGACGGTCAAGGTGCTGCTGCTCGACCCGGACTCACCCGCCGTGCGGCTGCGCGCGGAGGAGCTCCGCCGCGCCGACACCGCCATCGCGATCATGAACAACCTCTATCACTTCGGCCGGCTCCAGCAGCAGCTCGCGCCCGCCGCCCGGTCCCGGCTCCAGGTGCGGATCTACGCCACCGCCCCGTCGGTCCAGATGTACCGCTGGGACCACAAGGCGTTCATCTCGTTCTTCCCGGTCACCGGGAAGACCTTCGACGCCCAGCAGCTGGAGGCGTTCGTCTCCACCCCGCTGGGTGAGTTCGTCGACGACCGGTTCACCGAGCTGTGGGATACCGCTCCGGTTCGCGACCTCGACGCCTGCCTCACCCTCAACGTCTGCCTCCGGCACGGCGGCACCGAGCTGGAATCCTGCGACGCCCGCTACGTCCGGGTCGACGGCACCTGGTACATCGCCGGCACCGACCTGGTCCGCAACGTCGCCCGACACGGACTGGCCGGGTTGAGCGTGGTGCTGGACCGGCCGGAGCTCGACGGCCAGGCATTCGCCGTCGGCGAGGCGGACGAGCTGGAGCCCGAGGTCTACCACCGCGCGCTCCAGCTCTTCCGCGCCAAGTACGGCCTGGACGCCCGGGACGACACCGAGAGCCAGGTGATCTTCAACCTGGTGGCCGCCACGACGCTCACCCGGAACCTGAACTGACCGTCACTCCACCCGCAGGTCCAGGGCGATGTCCAGGATCGGCGAGGAGTGGGTCAGCGCGCCGACCGAGATGAAGTCCACCCCGGTCGCGCCGTATTCGGCGGCCACCGGCAGGGTGAGCCCGCCGGTCGCCTCCAGCTCCGCCCGGTCGCCCACCCGGGCGACCACCTCCCGCAGCGTCTCCGGGGTCATGTTGTCCAGCAGCAGGAAGTCCGCCCCGGCCTCGACCGCCTCCACCGCCTCGGCGACGGTGTCGACCTCCACCTGCACCGGCACGTCGGGGAACGCCTCCCGGACCCGGCGGAAGGCGGGCCCGATGCCGCCCGCGGCGAACTTGTGGTTGTCCTTGATCATGGCGACGTCGTGCAGGCCCATCCGCTTGTTGGTGCCGCCGCCGGCGCGGACCGCGTACTTCTCCAGGGCGCGCAGGCCCGGGGTGGTCTTGCGGGTGTCCAGCACCATCGCCTTGGTGCCGGCCAGGGCGTCGGCCCAGGCCCGGGTGTGGGTGGCCACCCCGGACATCCGGCAGAGCAGGTTGAGCGCCGTGCGCTCGGCGGTGAGCAGCAG
The DNA here is from genome assembly GCF_018070095.1 of Micromonospora sp. U56. Classification (NCBI taxonomy): domain Bacteria; kingdom Bacillati; phylum Actinomycetota; class Actinomycetes; order Micromonosporales; family Micromonosporaceae; genus Micromonospora; species Micromonospora sp. U56. Next base: position 59,984 of record NZ_JAGPYL010000003.1, on the reverse strand, counting down.
CCGGGTCGGGCCGGTCACCGTGGCCAGCACGTCGCCGCGCGCCACCCGCTGCCCGTCCTGGGCCACCAGCGACACCTCGACGGTACGGCCCGCACCGGTCACCTCGCCGACCAGCTCGAAGGCCGCAGCGGCCACGGCCAGCCCGGCCACCACGCCGTCGGCGCGGGCGACCACGTCGGCGGTGTCGGTCTGCGTGTCGGGGATGGTGGCCACGCTGGTCACGTCGAGGAAGTCCGGCCCCAGGTCCTCGGTGAATGCGTCGACGACCACCCGTCGTACCAGTTCCGGGTCCAGGCCACCGGCCCGCAACGCCCGCTCCGTCGACTCCCTCACCGCGACTCCTCCCACCGAGACGTCAACCGACCCTGCGCACCGACCGCACCGAGCAGATGGCCCTGCCACCGGTCGTCGGCGGCCGGAAAGTCCTCCCGCCAGTGGCACCCCCGGGTCTCCTGGCGGGCGTACGCGGCGGCGACCAGGGTCGACGCCACGGTGAGCAGGTTCGTCGCCTCCCAGTCGGCGGTACGCGGCGTGCCCCGGCCCAGGCCCAGCTCGCCCAGGACGGCGGCGGTCCCGGTCAGCGTGGCGGCCGACCGCAGCACCCCGGCACCCCGGGTCATCGCCCGCTGGAGCGCCGACGTGCCCTCGGCCGGCACCACCCAGCCCTCGCCGCCCACCCACGCGCCCGTCTCCGCCGGCCGGGCCTGCTCGGGCAGCCCGGCGGCGATGTCCTCGGCGATCCGCCGGGAGAAGACCAGCCCCTCCAGCAGCGAGTTGCTGGCCAGCCGGTTGGCGCCGTGCACGCCGGTGCAGGCGACCTCCCCGCAGGCGTACAGGCCGGGGATGGAGGTGCGGCCGTGCAGGTCGGTACGGACGCCGCCGGAGGCGTAGTGGGCGGCCGGGGCGACCGGGATCAGGTCGGTGGCCGGGTCCACGCCGATGGCCAGGCAGGAGGCGACGATGGTGGGGAACCGCCCGGCCAGGAAGTCGCCGCCCAGGTGCCGGGCGTCCAGCCAGACGTGGTCCGCGCCGGTGGCCAGCAGCACCCGGTGGATGCCCTTGGCCACCACGTCCCGGGGGGCCAGTTCGGCCAGCTCGTGCTGGCCGACCATGAACCGCTTGCCGTCACCGTCGACCAGGTGGGCGCCCTCGCCGCGCAGCGCCTCGGAGACCAGCGGCTGCTGGGCGAGGCCGGCGCCGGGCACCCGGGCCGCCTGCGGCACGATCAGCGCGGTCGGGTGGAACTGGACGAACTCCACGTCGGTGACCGCCGCGCCGGCCCGCATGGCCAGGGCCACCCCGTCGCCGGTGGAGACGGCCGGGTTGGTGGTCGCCGAGAAGATCTGCCCCATCCCGCCGGTGGCCAGCACCACCGCGCGGGCCAGCAGCGCGCCGACGCCGTCCTCGCTGCCCTCGCCCAGCACGTGCAGGGTGATGCCGCAGGCCGGGCCGAGCCCGTCCGGGCCGTCGCCGGGGGCGCGCAGCAGGTCCAGCACCAGGGCGTGCTCGACCAGGCGGATCCACGGGTCGCGGCGGACCGCCGCGTGCAGCGCGCGCTGCACCTCGGCGCCGGTGGCGTCGCCGCCGGCGTGCACGATCCGGTCCGCCCGGTGCCCGCCCTCCCGGGTGAGCATCAGCGACCCGTCCGGGTTGCGGTCGAACTCCGCCCCGATGCGCATCAGCTCGCGGAGCCGGGTCGGCCCCTCCTCCACCAGCACCCGCACTGCCGCCGGGTCGCAGAGCCCGACGCCGGCGATCTCGGTGTCGTGGGCGTGCGCGCCCGGGGTGTCCGTCGGGTCGAGCACCGCCGCGATGCCGCCCTGCGCCCACCGGGTGGAGCCCTCGTCGATGTTGACCTTGGTGACCACCGTGACGTGCAGGCCGGCCTCGCGCAGGTGCAGCGCGGCGGTGAGCCCGGCGACCCCGGAACCGACCACGATCACGTCGGTGGTCTCCACCCAGCCGGGCGCGGGCGCGGCCAACAGTCTGGGCAGGGCCGGCAGGTCGACGGTCGGAAGGTCCATGAGCACAGTCAACCCGAACGCCCCTCATCCCGGGCGGCGGGGGCACGACGAGTGGTTTGGACTACGGCGTCCGCTACTTCGTCCGGACGGGCAGCCCGGCCGGGCCGGCGCCCTTGAGCGAGGCGGTCACCGTCCGGTCGCTGAGCCACAGGTGGCAGCGGACACCCCGGTCACCCGCCCGCCAGCGGCCGGCGCCGGGCGGACGGACCACCACGCCGCTGCGGAAGCGCAGGTCGGCGTCGTCCGGCACGCCGACGTACCGGGCGAGGACGCTGCGGCAGCCGGCGTAGAGCGGCAGCCAGTCGGCGTCCCGGGTCGGGTACGGCCGGTCGGGCGCCTTCCACACGCCGACGAACTCGGCGTCGTGGGCGGTGGCGCACTCCGCCGGGAGCAGCACCTGCACGCCCCGGCCGGTGCCGGTGCGGGTGCGCTGGCAGCCCAGGCGCAGCGCCGACGGGCCCTTCAAAGCGTCGCGCAGGCTGCCGGTGCGGGTCACCACGGCGGCCGCCGCCTCGACGGTGGTCAACTCGCTGAGGTCGCAGCGGTACCAGCGGGAGCCGGCCGCCCAGCCGGGACGGGTGGGCAGCGCCACGGCCAGCCGCAGCCGACCGGCGCGCCAGTCGTCGCCGACGTACCCGGTGGCGCGCGTGTCGCACTCGGCGAAGGCGCCGCGCAGGTCGGGCGAGCCGGTGGCGGGCGGATCCGCCCGGCCGGCCGGGAAGGCCCCCACGTGCACCGTCTCCACCCGGTGCGCCACGGCGCAGTCCACCGGCGCGTACGCGTCCAGCGCGACCGTGTCGGTGAAGTCGCCGACCTGGCAGACGCCGGCCTCGGGGGTGAACGGCCCGGCAGCCGCCGGGGCGGCCCAGTCGTCGGTAAGGTCCCCGTCGACTCCGGCGGTGGCGGCGCACCCGGCCAGCAGGGCCACGGCGATCAACGCGGCGACCGGTCTCGTCATCGCACGGCGCATCGCGGCCTCCCCCAGCCGACGACCGTCAAACCCGACGGTCCGCCCAGGGTAACCAACAATGACCTTCCGGTGACAGACCGGAAGTGCGCTCAGCCCAGCACGGCCAGCGGGCTGGGGGTGGGGTCCCCGGCGGTGCCGGGAGCCACGGCGGCCGGATCGACGCCCAGGTCGACGACCTTGTTGTCGGCGTCGACGTGCACCACCCGGGGCCGGTACGAGCGCGCCTCGGCGTCGTCCATCTGACCGTACGAGATGAGGATGACCAGGTCGCCGGGGTGCACCAGGTGCGCCGCCGCGCCGTTGATGCCGATCACCCCGCTGCCCCGCTCACCGGGGATGACGTACGTCTCCAGCCGGGCCCCGTTGGTCACGTCCACGATCGCCACCTGCTCGCCGGGGAGCAGGTCGGCGGCGTCGAGCAGATCCTGGTCCACGGTGACCGAGCCGACGTAGTGCAGGTCCGCCTGGGTCACGGTGGCCCGGTGGATCTTCGACTTGAGCATGGTCCGGAACATCGGTCGCCTCTCAGCGGGTGCGGTGGTCAGGTGGTCAGGAACGCGGGGCGAGTCGGATCGCCATGTTGTCGATCAAACGGGTGTCGCCCACCCAGGCCGCGACCAGCAGCCGGGCCGGGCCGGCCACCGGACCCGGTTCCAGGTCCGGGTCGGTGAGCACCAGGTAGTCCAGCCGGGCGTCGGCACCGACCGCGGCGAACGCCCGGTGCGCGGCGGCCAGCACCTCGCCGGCGTCCCGGCCCTGCTCGGCGGCGGTCGCGCCGGCCCGCAGCGCGGCCGACAGGCTCAGCGCGGTCCGCCGCTGCTCCGGCGAGAGGTAGCGGTTTCGGCTGGACAGGGCCAGCCCGTCCGGTTCGCGGACGGTCGGCACGCCGACCACCTCCACCGGGACGTCCAGGTCGCGGGCCATCCGGCGGACCAGGGTGAGCTGCTGGTAGTCCTTCTCGCCGAAGAAGGCGAGATCGGGGCGGGTGAGCTGGAGCAGCTTCATGACCACGGTCAGCACCCCGTGGAAGAAGCCGGACCGGCTCTGCCCCTCCAGGTCCTCGCCGAGCTGCCCCGGGTTCACCCGGACCGCCGGCTGCCCGTTCGGGTACATGTCCGACACGGCGGGTGCGAACACCACGTCGGCCCCGGCCCGGCGGCAGATCTCCAGGTCGGCGTCGAGGGTGCGCGGGTAGCGGTCGAAGTCCTCGTTCGGCCCGAACTGCAGCGGGTTGACGAAGATCGTGACGAGCACGTGGTCCGCCCGCTCCCGGGCCGCCCGCAGCAGCGTCTCGTGCCCCGGGTGCAGGGCGCCCATGGTCATCACCACGCCGACGGTGCCCTTGAGTCCGTCCCGCGCCTTCGCCAGCTCGGCCCGGGTGTGCACCAGCTCCGTCATGCCGCCACCTCCCGATGGATCCCGGCCAGCACGTCGAGCAGCGACTCGGCGTCCACCGGCCGCAGCCGACCGGCCGCGATCGCCCGATCCGCGCTCCGTCGGGCCAACGCCAGATAGGGGGCCACCGATTCCGGGGCGGTCTCCGCCAGCCGTTCCAGGTGCCGTCGCACGGTGCCCGCGTCACCCCGGGACACCGGGCCGGTCAGCGCGTCGTCGCCGAGCCGGAGCGCGTTCTCCAGGGCCGCCCGCAGCAGCGGGGCCAGCACCTTCTCGGGCTGGGCCACCCCGGCGTCGCGCAGCCGGTCAGCCGCCTCGTTGACCAGGGTCACCAGGTGGTTCGCGCCGTGCGCCAAGCCCGCGTGGTAGAGCGCGCGGTCCGCCTCGCCGACCCACTCCGGCACCCCGCCCAGGTCGGCGACGAGCCGGGCGGCGAGCGGGCGCAGCTCGGCCGGGGCGGTCACCCCGTACGAGATGCCGGCCAGCCGGCCGAGGTCGTCGGGCGTACCGGTGAAGGTCATCGCCGGGTGCAGCGCCAGCGGGCGGGCGCCGACGGCGGCGGCCGGGGCCAGCACGGCCAGGCCGTGCGCACCGGAGGTGTGGGCGACCACCTGGCCGGGGCGCAGCGCCCCGGTATCGGCCAGCCCGGCGACCACGCCGGCCAGCGCGTCGTCCGGGACGGCGATCAGCAGCAGGTCGGTGGCGGCGCGGGCGACCGAGGTCGCCGAGCGGTTGCGGGTGCCGGGCAGCAGCAGCGCGATCCGGGCCTTCGCGGCCCCGGAGACGCCGGCGGCGGCAACCACCCGGTGGCCGGCGGCGGCGAGCGCCGCGCCCAGCACCGCACCCACCCGACCGGCGCCGATGATGCCGACGGTCAGGGTGCGGGGGAAGACGAGCGGGGCGCCGCCCGCGGGAACGGCGGCCTCACGCGGGGCGCCCGGACTCGGGCGCAGCGGTGCGCTCATGGCAACGATCCAGTCCTCGAAGGGGGTACCGGTCGACCGCAAGTATGCGCTGGGGTTACGGAGCCCTAACAAGAGTGTGTGAAAACCTTCACCGGCCGGTGGGCGGGCGATTTCCGGGCAGCGCGGACCACGCGCCGCGGTTACAGTGCCGCCCCGCCGGCCCGGCTCCCGGACGTCCGGTACGGATCCGGCGGCGGACCGGGCCGCACGCCCCACGCCGGTCGCCGGGTCGACCACGGTGCCCTCCACCTGGGGCCCGTCGCCCGGATCGGTGCACGGCGACCAGCGCGCGACGTTCGGCAGGGTGAACGTCGACGGCAGCGTCAGTCGGTCCACCCGCCGGTAGCTGACCGTGTCACCCCTGGCGACCAGCCGGAACAGCCCCACCTCCGGGGTGCTGCGCCGGCTGACGACCGCGTACGCGGCGCCGTCGACGTCGGTGAAGGTGCCCAGCCCGTACGCGGTGCGCTGCGCGTCGACCTCGGCCTGGTCGGCGCTGAAGGCGAACGGCACGTCCGCCGCGGTGACGTCGGTCAGCAGCCCGGTACCCGGGTCGATCCGGTAGAAGCGGAGCTGATCCCGGCCCCGGTCGGTGACCACGGCGAGGTCGGTGGCGCGGCCGGCCAGCCGGAACCCGGAGACCAGGTCGATGTTGTTGAACCGGCCGGACTCGTGCTCCGGGCCGGGCGCCGGCGGGGTGGCGATGCGCTGCCGCTCCCGGGCGCGCAGGTCGTACACCCGCAGGCCGCCGTCTTCGCGGTGGCCACCACCAGGCTGCCCGCCCGGTCCGTCGGGTGCACCCAGATCGCCGGGTCGTCGGCGTCGGCGTCCCCGCCGGCCTCGTCGTCGATGAGGGAGGGGGTCTCGGCCACCGCGCGGACCTCCCGGGGCCCGTGGGCGGCGCGGCGCCGGCGGGGGCGGCGGCCAGCACCATCGGCACGACCGCCAGGGCGGGGATGAACAGTCGTCTCATACCGGCTGACCGTAGGGTCGGCACGGTGACGCACCCTGAACGCGGGATGAACTCGATGCGCTGGCGGGACGCCATGGACGCCGCCCTCTACGGCCCGGCCGGCTTCTTCGTCGCCGGCGTCGGACCCGCCGCCCACTTCCGCACCAGCGCGCACGCTCCCGGTGTCCTCGCCACCGCGCTGTCCCGCCTGGTCGACCAGGTGGACGCCGCCCTGGGCCGGCCCGACCGGCTGGACGTGGTCGACGTGGGCGCCGGCCGGGGCGAGCTGCTGCGCGCCCTCGCCCGGGCCGTGGGGGCCGACGGGCGGCCGGCTTCCCCGGAAACCCCGACCGCCCCGGCCGCCCCGACCGCCCCGGCCGCCGCCGCGCCGTCACCCGCCGCGCCGGTGCCGCTCGCCCGCCGGGTACGGCTCACCGCCGTCGAACGGGCGCCCCGCCCCGACGACCTGCCCGCCGGCATCGACTGGCGGGACGAGATCCCGGACGGGGTCAGCGGCCTGCTGGTCGCCACCGAATGGCTGGACAACGTGCCGCTCGACGTCGCGGTGCACGACGGCGACGGCTGGCGGTACCTGCTCGTCGACCCGGCGAGCGGGGCGGAGTCGGTGGGCGACCGGGTCGACGCCGCCGACCTCGACTGGCTGCACCGCTGGTGGCCCGCCCCAGTGACCGCCGGGCGGGCCGAGATCGGCCGGACCAGGGACGACGCCTGGGCCGACGCGGTCGGCAGGCTCGACCGGGGACTCGCGCTGGCCGTCGACTACGGACACCTTCGGCAGGAACGGCCGGTGGACGGGACGTTGACCGGGTACCGCGCCGGCCGGCAGGTGCCACCCGTACCCGACGGCTCCCGCGACGTCACCGCGCACGTCGCCGTGGACTCGGTCGCCGCCGCCGGCGCACGGGTCGCCGGGTGCGCGTACACGCTGGTGTCGCAGCGGGAGGCGCTGCGGGCGCTCGGGGCCGACGGCGGCCGACCGCCGCTGACCCTGGCCGGCAGCGACCCGGCCGGCTACCTGCGGGCGCTGGCCGCCGCCTCGGCGGTGGCCGAGCTGACCGACCCGGCCGGCCTCGGCGGGCACTGGTGGCTGCGGCAACCGGTCGGCGTCGACCCCGCGGCGTTCATGGCACGATGAGCCACATGACCACGGATGCCGGCGACCTCCGCGAGCTGACCATCGGCACCGGCGCGGGCGGGGAGCAGCTGGGCGCCGACATGGTGCTCAACATCGGCCCCCAGCACCCGTCCACGCACGGGGTGCTCCGGCTCAAGCTGGTGCTCGACGGCGAACGGGTCGTCGCGGCCGAGCCGATCGTCGGCTACATGCATCGGGGCGCGGAGAAGCTCTTCGAGGTACGCGACTACCGGCAGATCATCGTGCTGGCAAACCGGCACGACTGGCTGTCGGCGTTCTCCAACGAGCTGGGCGTGGTGCTCGCCGTCGAGCGGCTGATGGGCATGGAGGTGCCCGAGCGGGCCACCTGGCTGCGGATGGCCCTCGCCGAGCTGAACCGGGTGCTCAACCACCTGATGTTCCTCGGCTCGTACCCGCTGGAGATCGGCGCGATCACCCCGGTCTTCTACGCGTTCCGCGAGCGGGAGACCCTCCAGGCGGTGATGGAGGAGGTCTCCGGCGGCCGGATCCACTACATGTTCAACCGGGTCGGCGGCCTCAAGGAGGAGGTGCCCGCCGGCTGGACCGGCCGGGCCCGCGCCGCGATCGGTGAGGTCCGGCGCCGGATGCCCGACCTGGACCGGCTCATCCGGCGCAACGAGATCTTCCTGGCCCGTACCGTCGGGGTGGGGGTGCTCTCCACCGCCGACGCCGCCGCGTTCGGCGCCTCCGGGCCGGTCGCCCGCGCCTCCGGCCTCGACCTGGACCTGCGCCGCGACGAGCCCTACCTGGCCTACGACCAGCTCGACGTGCCGGTGGTGACCCGCACCGCCGGGGACTGCCACGCCCGCTTCGAGGTGCTGCTCGACCAGGTGTACGCCTCACTCGACCTCGCCGAGCAGTGCCTGGACCGGGTCGACCGGCTGACCGGGCCGGTGAACACCCGACTGCCCAAGGTGGTCAAGGCCCCTGAGGGGCACACCTACGCCTGGACCGAGAACCCGCTCGGCATCAACGGCTACTACCTGGTCTCCCGGGGCGAGAAGACCCCGTGGCGGCTCAAGCTGCGCACCGCGTCGTACGCGAACGTGCAGGCGCTGGCCAGCCTGCTCCCCGGCACCCTGGTGCCGGACCTGATCGCCATCCTCGGCTCGATGTTCTTCGTGGTCGGCGACATCGACAAGTGACCGGCGGCTGACCGGATCAGCGCCAGCGGCCACCGGCGCGTGGGGAGTCGTCCTGCGGCGGTTGGCCGTACCGCTCGCCACCCCACTGCTGGCGGGCGCGCGGCTCCGGCTCGGCGCCCCACTGCTGGCGGGCGCGCGGCTCCGGCTCGGCGGCCCGCCAGGAGTCCACCGGCTCCCGCTGCGCGGGCGCTCGCCACTGGTCCGCCGACCGCTCGCCCCACGACTGCTCGGCGTGCTGCTGGCCGCGCGCCTGCTCCCGCCACTCCTGCGGCACCGGCACGCCGCCGGCCGGCAGCGCCGGATGCTCCTCCCCCTCGACCCAACCGCCGCCGCCCCACTGCTCGGCGGGCCGGCGGGGCTCGTCGTGGCGTACCGATGCCCACCGGTCCTGCATGCGGAACTCGGCGCCGTCGGCGTGCAGCTCCGCCCGGCGCTCACCGACCCGCACCTCGCGGCCCCGCCCGTCGTCGCGTACCTCGGCCCAGCGGTCGCCGGCCCGTACCCCGGACCAGCTCTCCTCCGCCGGGTACGACCCGCCCGCCCAGGACTGGTCGGCGCGGTCGTCGGCGGCGCCCGACCAGGACCGCTCCTCGGGCTGCCCGCCCGACCAGGGCCGGTCCTCCCGCTGGCCGCTCGACCGTTCGTCGCGTTGGCCGGCCCAGTCCGGCTCCGGCTCGGCCCGCTCCGACCAGGAGTTCTCCGGCTCCGCGCCGCTCCAGGACGACTCCTCGGGCGCGGGGGACCAGCGCCCGGCGTACCCGGCGTAGGCGTTGCCGACCACCGGGTCCGCGCCGTCCACCACGGTGTGCCGGGTGGTCACGTGCACGGTCTCGGTGTGCCGCACCACGGGACGGCCGCCCGCCTCGGGAGCGGGGGCGGCGCCGCGCGGTTCGCGGGAAGCGCCGTACACCCCGGCCTGGCCGGCGGCGGAACGCTCCGCGCCGTAGCGACGCCCGGCCGGCTCCTCGTCGTCCCGATCGGTGGCGCGCCCCCAGGTGGACGGAGTCTCCTCCGGCGCGGCGGCCCACCGCCGCCCGCCCGACGCCTGCTCCTGCGGGGCGGACACCCGGGCCCGGCCGGCGCCGGCCGGTTCCTCGGCCACCGCCCCGCTGATCCCGGCGGCTGCGGCGATGCCGGCCGCCGCCGCGTCCAGCCGGCGGCGCAGCGCGCTGACCTGGTCCTCCACCCGCTGGGACTGGTCGAGCGCCTGGTTGCCACGCTGCGCGGCGGCCACGATCTCGGCGCGCAGCTCCCGGCGAAGCTGCTCCAGCTCGTCGAGGAACTCCTCGCCGCGCGGCTGGCCGCCGTCGGCGCGCAGCGCGATCGACAGACCGATCAGGACCACGGCCATGATGGCCAGTACGGCGGCGAACCGGAGCGGACCGTTGCCGTCGGCGATCAACAGGATCAGCGCCGCGACGGGGGCGATCGCCACACCGATCCAGAACAGGACGGTCAGCAGCTGCGGGTGGTGCTTCTCGGGCACGACCGGGGCGGGCATGGCTGTGGAGCCTACCGAGAGATGCCCTGGGTGGGAACGGTCCCGAGGACCGAATCGCGACGTCAGGGGGTGCGGGCCGGGCGCGGCCGGCGGGGTGCCGCCGCGCCCGGAACCCGTGGTCAGCCGGTGGCGAGCGCGCCGTCGGAGGAGAAGACCAGACCGACGCTGGCGGTGCCGGTCTTCAGCGCGTTCTTGGTCTGCGGGCCACCGGCGTCCAGCGAGCTGAACGAGCCGGCCTTGAAGTCGTAGACCTCCACCAGACCGGCCTGGCACTTCGGCCGCTGCGGGCACTCCGGCGGGCCGGCCAGCACGGTCGCCGAGCCGGAGCACTTGGCCGCCAGGTCGGAGATCGTCTGCACGCCGTACTTGTCGGCGAACGCCTTCGTCACGGCGAAGGCGTTCTGGTCCTGCGCGGCGGCGGGTGCGCCGAAGGTGATGCCCACCTTGTCGCCGGCGGCCTTCAGCGCGGTGACGGTCTTGTCCAGCTCCGCCGAGGAGACCGGGGTGGCGTTCTTCCCGTTGGCCTTGGTGTTGAGGAACTCCGCCATGGTCGCCGCGTACTCCGGGACGACCTGGATCTCGCCCTTCTCCAGGGCCGGCTCGTAGAGCTCGCGGTTGCCGATCTGCTGCACCTTGACCTGGTAGCCGGCCGCGGTGAGAACGACCTTGTAGAGCTCGGCCAGGGTCTGGCTCTCGCTGAAGTTGCCGGCGCCGACCACGATCTGCCCGCCGGGGCCCTTGGCGATGCCGGCGGTGAGGTTGTTGGCCGAGGCGAACCCCTCGGCGGCGGCCTTCGGGGTCTTGCGGTCGACGTCGACGGCCTTGTTGAGCGCGATCAGCTTCGGCGTGTCCAGCGCGGTGGAGACCTTGTCGAGCGCGGCGACCAGCTGCGGGTTGGCCGCGTCGACGTTGATCGCCGGGATGATGTTGTCGGTGTTCTGGAGCTTCTTGTCGTCGGCCAGGACGACCAGCTGGTCGCCGGCGACCGGGGCGCAGCCCGCCCCGCTCGCGCCCTGCTGGGGTGCGTCCGTGCCGGAGGACCCTTCGTCCCCGCAGCCGGTGAGCAGACCTGCCACGGTGATGACGCCTACCGCGCCGACCGCCAGCCGTGTCCGTACGCGCATGATCGCGCCCGCCTTCCGTGTCCCGGCGCGACCCGAGGTGGGCCGGCCGCGTGTCCGACGGGCGATCGGATGCCGCCCGCGATTCCAGCCAATATCCTCCGGGCCCGACCGACAAATTTGGGCGGAGTTCTTCACCGGATCGTCACCAGATCGTCACCGGATCGCTCAGTTCCCGGCGACCGCGGCGGTCGCCCGCCGGTGTGCCCGGCGCCGCACCCGCCGCAGCGGGCGCGGGGTGACGGCCCGCTCGACCAGCGCCAACACCCCCTCGACCAGCAGCGCCAGCCCGGCCACCAGCACGCCCCCGGCGATGATCTGGCCGCCGCCGGCCGCGATGTCCAGCCCGAAGCCCGCCCGGATGATCTGGCCGAGCCCGCCCCCGTTGACGAACGAGGCGAGCGCGGCGGTCGCCACCACCTGCACCGCCGCGGTCCGGAACCCGGCCGCCAGGTACGGCACCGCCAGCGGCAGCTCCACCCGGCGCAGCAACTGCCCCCCGGACAGCCCCATCCCCCGCGCCGCGTCCCGGGCCTCCGGATCGGCCTGCCGCACCCCCGTGTACGCGTTGGCCAGCAGCGGCGGCACCGCGAAGACGGCCAGCGCCACCACCACCGCCGGCCGGCCGAACCCGAGGAAGGTCAGCGGCAGGATGGTCAGCAGCGCCAGGGTGGGGATCGCCAGCGTGACGTTGGAGATCAGCAGGACCAGCCCGCCACCGCGACCGCTGTGCCCGAGCCAGAGCCCGATCGGCCAGGCCACCAGGCAGCCGAGCAGCACCGCGGCGGCGGACATGCTCAGGTGCTCCCCGAGCCGGTCCAGGATGCCGCCCGGGTTCGTCCAGTTCAGCGGGTCGTTGAGCCAGACCACCGCCTGCTCGACCGGATTCGTGCCCGCCCGGGCGGCCGTGGCCGTCATCCGGTCCGCCCGCGCAGCCACGGCGTGAGCAGCCGGCCCACCCCGGCGAGGATCAGGTCCAGCACCAGGGCGAGCAGCACGCAGAGCAGCGTCCCGGTCATGATCTGGGCCTTGTAGAAGTTGTTCTGGAAGCCGGCGAAGATGAGCTGCCCGAGGCCGCCGCGACCGACCACCACCCCGACAGTGACCAGGGCGACCGTCGAGACGGTGGCGAGGCGTACCCCGGTGAGGATGCCGGGCAGGGCCAGCGGCAGGTCGATCCGGAACAGCCGCGCCCAGCGGCCGTACCCCATGCCCTCGGCCGCGTCGCGGACCTCGGGGGGCACCTGGTTCAGCCCGGCCACCGCGTTGCGCACGATCACCAACAGCGCGTACAGCACCACCACGGTCAGCACGGTGATCGCGCCGATGCCGAGGTAGGGCGCGATAAAGGCGAACAGCGCCAGCGACGGGACGGTGTACAGCACGCCGGTGAGTGCGAGAATCGGCCCGGCGAGGGCGCGGAACCAGTACGCCGCCACCGCCAACGGCAGGGCCACCAGGGCGGCGATCAGCACCGCCCGGGCGGTCAGCGAGGCGTGCTCGCGCAGCGCGGCGAGGATGGTGTCAGAGTTGTCTCGCACGTACTGCCAGGAGAACCACGGGTTACCGGGGTCGGCCCGGTAGCTCAGGTGGAGGGACACACGTGGACGTTACCCCGGGACCCATCGGCGCGGCCGGGCACAGCGCTGCCTCGATCACCCTGGACGGCATCCGGAAGCGCTACCCGGACGGCACCGAGGCCGTGCGCGAGCTGAGCCTGGAGGTCAAGGCCGGCGAGCTGGTGGTCCTGATCGGCCCTTCGGGCTGCGGGAAGTCCACCGTGCTGCGGATGGTCAACCGGTTGATCGAACCGACCGGCGGCCGGATCCTGCTCGGCGACGAGGACATCACCCGGGTCGACCCGGTGAAGCTGCGCCGCCGGGTCGGCTACGTGATCCAGAACGTCGGGCTCTTCCCGCACCAGACGGTGCACACCAACGTGGGCACGGTGCCCCGGCTGCTCGGCTGGCCGAAGGAGCGGATCCGCCGCCGCGCCGACGAGCTGCTGGAACTGGTCGGGCTCGACCCGGCGCAGTTCGGCCGCCGCTACCCGCACGAGCTCTCCGGTGGGCAGCGGCAGCGGGTCGGCGTGGCCCGGGCGCTCGCCGCCGACCCGGTGGTGCTGCTGATGGACGAGCCGTTCTCGGCGGTCGACCCGATCGTCCGGACCCGGTTGCAGGAGGAGTTCCTGCGACTCCAGGCCGAGGTCCGCAAGACCATCGTGCTGGTCACCCACGACCTGGACGAGGCGGTCCGACTCGGTGACCGGATCGCGGTGCTCTCCCAGGGGGGCCGGCTGGAGCAGTACGACACCCCGGCCGCCCTGCTCGGCGCCCCCGCCTCGCCGTTCGTCCGCGAGTTCGTCGGCGCGGACCGGGGCATCCGCCGGCTCGCCGTCACCCCGCTCACCCGGGACACGCTGGCCCCGCTCACCGGCGCGACCGCCGACCTGCCGGTGGTGCCGCTGGGCGGTTCGGCGTACGACGCGCTGGCGGCGATGCTCACCGCGGGCTCCGAGGCGGTCGTGGTCACCGCCGACGGCGAGCCGGTCGGCGCGCTCAGCCGGGCCCGGGTGCTCGAACTCGGCCAGACCGGGGCCTGATCCGGCCCCGCCGGCCGATGACGTCGCGGCCGACGAACCGGCCGTTCCGGCGCAGGTCAGGCAGGGAAGGTCAGGCTCGGCCGCCGAGGCTGGCGGTGCCGATGATCCAGCCGGCGAAGAAGCCGTAGGTGGCGCCCGTGCCGGTGGTCTGGAAGTCGGCGAGCAGCGGCCCGTCCGAGGTCAGCAGCGCCGCCAGCAGGGTCGCCGTGGCGGCGGCCAGGACGTACGCGGACCAGCCGGAGAGGAACTGGCTGACCGATCCCTGCACCCGGGCCACCTGCGAGGTGGGCAGCAGGTAGAGGAAGGTCGCGGCGAACACCAGCAGCAGGATGGCCCGCAGGTCGGTGGCGAGCACCCCGTGCTCGCCACCGGCGGCCTCCAGGCGCCAGGCCGGCCAGGCGAGCAGCCGCAGGAACCAGCCGCCGGCGGAGTTGGGGTCGGTGTGCGCCTCGGCCCAGTCGACGTACCACGGACTGCCGCAGACCCCGACCAGGATGAGCGCGGCCAGGGTGCCGGTGCCGGCGGCGGTGCCGTACCCGCTGGCGGTCCGGGGGCGGTTGGTGAGGGCCATGCGGCGGGAAGTTCCCGACCCACCCCGGCGGGCAAACCTGCCCCACCCGGCGGTCCGACCGGTCAGTGCTTCACCAGGTAGTCGATGAACGCCGCCCGCAGCAGCGGCTCCGCCTCCTCGTACCCGTGGCCGGTCAGCTCCCGCCACAACGCCGAGGCCTCGTCGATGATCGGGCCGATCGAGTTCGGCGCCCCGTCCAACACGGCGGCCTCGTCGGCGTTCGGCAGGTGCCGCAGCACCGACCAGAAGAAGCCCACGTCGTGGCGCTCCCGGGCCAGCGCGAAGGCCCGCTCCCGCAGCTCCTCGGTGGAGAGCGCGTCGAGCTCGTCGAAGGTGCGACCGGTACCGGCGGAAGGAGTCTCGCTCATGCCCGCGAGCCTAACCGGCGAGATCACCTACGGCCCGTCGGACGCGGGCACGGCCTCACCGGTCGTCGTCGTCCCAGCGGCGCGACCCGGTCTCCCAGCGCGGGGCCTCCCACGGGTCCGGCGGGGTGGCGGTCGACTGGGCCGGCAGCGCGGGCGGCCAGTTGTCGACGGTGCTCGGCCGGGGCAGCGACCAGCCGGTGCTGATCGTGCCGTCGCCGGTGGGCGTCGTCTCGGCCGGCTCGCCGATCGCCCCACGTGGCCGCCCGCACGCCTCGACCAGCCGGGTCACCACCAGCCCGACGCCCAGCGCCGCGCCGCCCACGGTCCACCGGGAGACCGTCCAGCCGTGCGCGGTGGCCCAGGTCAGGAAGACCACCACCACGCCCACCGCGAGCAGGGTGCCGAAGATCCCGCCGCGCCGGCCGTACGCGCTGGTGCCGGCGAGCATCGCCACGCCGACCGCCAGCACCGTCCAGTCCAGCCCCGACCCCGGTACGACCGGACCGGCGGCGTTGGCGGCCAGCAGCACCCCGGCCAGCGTGGCGAGGACGGTGGAACCGACCAGCGCCGCAGCGGTCACCAGGGCCGCCAGCACGCCCCGGCGGCGGGCCGGGTCGACCACCGGCCGGAACCGGCCGACCACCCGCCGGATCGCCCGGATCGCGCCGAAGATCCCGCCCAGCACGGCGACGGCCGCGAACCCGGCGAAGAGGTAGAAGGCCGTGCGACGCGGGTCGTAGTCGGCCTGCACTCCGACCGCGCCGGAGCGCCGCTCGATGAAGACGATCACGCCCGCGGCGGCGGCGAGGCTGGCCGCCCAGCCGGGCACGTGCAGCGCCACCACGGCCAGGGCCAGGGCGAGGCCACCGACGGCGGCGGCCACCAGGGCCGGGGTGAGCGCCGCCGTGACCCCCCGATCGCCCTGCTCGGCGAAGTGCAGCGCGGCGGCGACGGCGACCGGCCCGACCGCCAGGTTCACCGCCGCGGTACGCAGGCTCAGCCCCGCGGCGAGGGCCAGCAGGCCGAGCGCGACCACGTCGACCAGGAGGGTGCGCAGCCCGTCGCCGCGCAGCGCGTCGGCGTCCTCGCGGCGAAGCAGCAGCACCACACCGACCAGGACGACCAGGAGGAGCGTCTCCCACACCAGGTGCACGCCGACCCGGTCCCGGCCCGGGTCACCGTGCGCGGGATCGTCGAAGACGTTCTCCAGCACGGCGGCGGGCACCCCCGGCGTGGGCTCCACGAATCCGGCCCGGCCTGGTTCGTCGTACGCCATGCCGCGCGCCTCCCACGTGGCCGGCCGTCCTCGTTGACGGTCGTCTGCTCTCCGGTCGCCAGGGACGGTACCTGCGCACGCGGCCGCGCGTAACCCCCCTGATCAGCGGCGGGGCGGGCCGCCCTGCCGCTCGCCGGGCTCCCGGTCCTCGTCGTCCTCCTGCTCCGGGACCCGGCAGGCGCGTTCGAGCCAGAGCGCGGCGGCCGTCAGGGCGAGCGCGGCGAGCAGGCCGGCACCGGCCGCCGGCCGGTCGCCCATGGCGGCGTTGGTGTTCTCGATGAAGAGCCACGTGGTCAGCCCCGCGTAGCAGCCCGTGAAGATCGCCCCGGCCAGGGCGGACGCCTTGGCCAGCACGACGAACCGGGCGACCAGCAGTGGGTTGACCGGGTAGCGGCCCGGCCGGCGCTCGATCCGGCTGCGGGTGTTGGCCGCGGCGTACCCCTCCAGCACCGCGAGCGCGGCCAGCGTGACCACCGGCAGCCAGGGCAGGTCCGGCGCGACGTCGTAGTAGAAGGTGCTGATCAGCAACCAGGCCACCGCCGCGGCGGCGAGGGCGGCGACGACCAGGGTGGAGATCCGGGTGGGGCCCATCCGGAAGCGGTCGGGCTCGCTTCCGCGCGGGGGCTGCGCCTGGGTCATGCCGGCCGGCTCCACTCGGTCATGGGGTCGACTCTAACGCCAGATCGGGCCGGGGGCTCAGTTCCAGCGCGTCGCCGGCCAACGGCTCGGCGTTGAGCAGGTCGGTCAGCCAGCCGTGCCCGGGCAGCCGCCCGTGCGGCTCGATGTCGATCCACGGCCGCAGCACGAACGCGCGCAGGTGGGCGCGGGGGTGCGGCAGGGTGAGTTCGGGGTCGTCGCTGAGCACCGGCTCGCCGGCCGCGTCCCAGACGGCGATGACGTCCACGTCCAGGGTGCGCGGTCCGAACCGGCGCTCGGGGTCGCGGACCCGGCCGGCCGCCCGCTCGGCGGCCCGGGCCCGCTCCAGCCAGTCGCGCGGGGTCGCCGCCGGGTCCGCGACCATCACCGCCGCGTTGAGGTACGCCGGCTGGTCGGCGTCCCCCCACGGTGGAGTCTCGTAGACCCCGGAGACCACCAGGACCGCGTCGCCGAGCGCGGCGACCGCGGCACGCAGGTGGGCGAGGCGGTCGCCCAGGTTGCTACCGAGGGAGAGCACGGCCCGGGTCATCGGGTACGCCGCATCGTCACGGCGACGTCGGAGAAGGTGTGCGGGATCGGCGCCTCGGGCTTGTGCACGGTGACCGTGGCGGCGGCGACCAGCGGCTCGGCCAGGCAGACCGCGAGCAGCCGGTCGGCGAGCGTCTCGATCAGCGCGACCGGTTCGCCGGTGATGACGGCGACCAGCTTCTCGGCCAACTCGCCGTAGTGCACCGTGTCGGTCACCGCGTCGGAGCGGGCCGCCGGGGCGAGGTCGAGTTCGAGCACCGCGTCGATGACGAACTCCTGCCCCTGGGCGCGTTCGAAGTCGTAGACGCCGTGCCGACCGCGCGCCCGCAGGCCGGTCAGCTCGATCCGGTCGGTCATCGCTCTCCCTCGTCCCGGCCGACGTACCCGGCGGCCCTCAGCCCGGACGCGGTCACCGCGCCGGCTCGCTCTCCTGCCGGCCGGCCGGCCCGGCCGCCCCCACCGCCGGCCCGCCGGCACCGCCCGGTTTCGCGCCGTCGTGGCCGGCGCGGCGCGCGGCCGGCTCGGCGACCAGGCGGGGGCGGCCGGTGGCCTGCCAGACGGCGAGCGCGTCGGCCGTGCCGCGCACGTCGTGCACGCGTACCCCCCAGGCGCCGGCGGCGACGGCCAGCAGGCTGGTGGCGGCGGTGGCCGCCTCCCGGTCGGCGGTGGGGCGCGGCTCGCCGTCGGCGTCGGCCAGCAGCCGGCCGAGGTACGACTTGCGGCTCGCCCCGAACAGCAGCGGGAAGCCGAGCGCGACCAGCTCGGGCAGGCGGGCGCTGAGCTCCCAGTTGTGGGCAGCGGTCTTGGCGAAGCCGAGGCCGGGGTCGACGATGATCCGGTCGGCGGCCACCCCGGCGGCCAGCGCCTCGTCGACCCGCCGGCCCAGCTCGGCGCGCACGTCGGCGACCACGTCGGTGTAGGTGGCCAGCTCGCGCATCCCCCGCGAGTGCCCGCGCCAGTGCATCAGCACCCAGGGACAGCCGGCGTCGCGCACCACCCGGGCCATGTCCGGGTCGGCGAGCCCGCCGGAGACGTCGTTGACGACGGTGGCTCCCGCGGCCAGGGCCGCCTCGGCCACCGACGCCCGGCTGGTGTCGATGCTCACCGCCACGCCGGCTGCGGCCAGCTCCCGGATCACCGGCAGGACCCGGGCGGCCTCGGTCGCGGGGTCGACCCGGTCGGCGCCCGGTCGGGTGGACTCGCCACCGACGTCGATCAGCGCGGCGCCCTCCCCCCGCAGCCGTACGCCGTGGGCGACCGCGGCGTCGAGGTCGGCGTAGCGGCCACCGTCGGAGAAGGAGTCGGGCGTGACGTTGAGGACGCCCATCACCACCGGGGCCTGGGCCCGTACCAGATCGGTCACGACTAGACGGTACCGGTCGTCCACGCCCGCTCCGGCGGCCCCCTGACATGCGCATTGGAACAGGTGTACGATCGGTCGTCCGGGCCGAATCGGGCCGACTCTTCGCGGGTTGTCGCAAAGGAGGGCGGGCCGTACGCTGTGGAATTGCCCAGCATCGAGATGGCGAAGCCTGGAGGGAGGGCCGAAGCGGGAAGAATCCCCCCAAAGCTCACCACGCTCCGTGGTGGGTAACGAACGTAGCGTCGCCGACGCTGCGCTGAGTGAGCACATTTCCCGCCAGGCTTGCCTACTGCACCGCCGCGGCACCGCCGGCCGCGACATGGGGAGGTTCCAGTGATCGCCTTCGAGCTCATGCAGACGGCGACGTCCGGCGTCGCGCAGGCCCTGCACACCCTGGCGACGACACCGCTCGCCGAAGAGGCTCCGAAGGGCATCGACACCAACGGCGTCGTCACCTTCTTCGCCAGCAAGATCGCGCCCATCCTGCTCGCCGTGCTCGGTGTCATCTTCATCGGCCGGGCCAGCCGGGGTGAGATCTCGAAGGTGCTCACCAGCTCGGCCATCGCGATCGTCGGCCTGGCCTTCATCGCCGGGGCGGCCACACTCTTCTTCGTCGGTGACTACCTGATCGACCTGATCTTCGAATAGGCCCGGGCGAGACATGCGGCTGCGCACCGACGACGACATCTACCGGGCTCGCCTGGTCTACCTCGGGCCGCCCGGCTACACCCTTCCCGTCCACCTGCCGTACGCCCAGTACGGCCTGTTCATGCTGCTCGTACCCCTCTACATGTTCATCCACTGGCTGTTCACGCTGCAGGTCGAGCTCTTCCCCGCCTGGGAGATCGCGCTCGCCATCGTGAGCACCTCGTTCATCTTCCGGTACGTCGACCCGGACCGGCCGGCGCGGATGGTCATCCGCACCGCTCTGACCGACTGGCGACGCACCCGGGAGCCGGCCGCCGAGCTGCGGGACCCCCGCCTGGTCGGCAGCCGGATCAGGATCCGGGAGGAACTGGCATGACCGGGCGTACGTCGATCGGGCAGTCGAACCACGCGGGTGAGGCGGTCGCATGAGTCGCTCTTCCACGCCGGGTTTCCCGGCCGGACGGCACAGCGCCCCGCACGGTAACCGTGCGCGGTCGCTCGACTACCCGGAGGAGGAGATCCAGGACGAGCAGCCGTCCGACCCGGTCCTGGTGACCAGTCCCGGGCAGGGTGGCGTCGGCGTCTTCCAGCCGCCGCGGCCGACGAACGGCTGGGGCGTACCGCCGGTCGAGCCGGGCCCGCCGATGCTCGTCGGCGACGGCACCGACATCGACTCCCCGTTCCTCGACCTCTTCGGCGGCCCCGGCGCGCCGCCGCGCCCCGGCCCGCCGCCCCCGGTGTCGTCCCCGCGCCGGGGCCGCGAGCACCCGCCGATCCCCCACCAGCCGGGAGCGCCCCCGGCCTCGGCCCCGCCGCAGCCGGCCATCGCGCCGGAGCCGCCGGCGGCGATCGAGGCACCGGCCGCCGACCGCCCCACCCGCACCCGCGTCCCGCACCAGCCCGGCGACCGCCTGCCCGTGCTGCGCCCGCCGGCGGAGGCCGAGCCGGTCGCGGACCGACCGGTGGAGACGCCGGCGGCGCGCCTGCCGCGCGCGCTGCCCGCCGAGCCGCTGACCGCGCGCGAGGCCACCGAACGCAGCCGGCGGGAGGCCGTCGAACGGGCCCGGCGGGAGGCCGCCGCGCGGGCCCGCCGGGAGACCGTCGCACCGGTCCGTCCCGAGCCGGCCGAGCCGACCGAGCCGGAGTGGCCGGAGCCGGAGGAACTGCCCCGGTCGGCGCCCGCCGGGTCGTCGCGACGCGAGATCGAGGAGCCGGCCCGGCACGCGATCGCCGAACCGGGCCGGCGCGAGCTGGCCGAGCCCGGGCCGCAGGAACCGGCGGAACGGACGTCCCGGGAGCTGGCGCCGCCGCGCCAGCGCGCGGCCAGCCGGCGCACCCCCGCCAAGCCCGTCCGGGTACGCCCTCCGAAGATCAAGTTCGGTGACCGGGACCCGTCGATCGACCTGGCGATCACCGAGATCGCCGGCCACCTGACCTTCACCCCCAACACCGTCACCGCCTGGTACTGGCTGCCCGAGGTGCGCTGGGCGTTCCGCCCGGACGCCGAACGGGAGGCGCTGCTCTCGGCGATCTCGGAGCAGTACGCCGGCCTGGCCGGGTTCCGGCTGCACCTGCGCCGCACCACCCGCCCCTTCCCGGCCGACGAGTGGGCCCGCACCATCGACGCGCACACGGCCGCGCCGCTGCCTGACGTCCCCGGCACGCCCGGCTGGGCCGACCACCTGGTCGCCGCCCAGCGGCACCTGATGTCGGTCAACCACGCCGAGGGGCAGACCTACCTCGGCGTCACCTTCGCCCGGCGCTCGCTCGGCGACTCGCTCACCGAGCGGCTGCTGCGCACCTTCGGCCGGGGCACCGCCGACGGCGAGCGCCGCAGGCTCGGCCGCACCGTCGAGCAGTTCGACGAGGTGCTGGGCGCGTTCGGCATGCGCGGCCGCCGGGTCACCGCGCAGGAACTGGAATGGCTGCTCTACCGCTCGGTCGCGCTCTGCATGGCCCCGCCCGGCACGCTCTCCCCGGTGACCAACGGCCGGTGGGAGCGGGGTGACCTGCTCGCCCTCACCGAGCAGGTCGAGCGCTACCGCACCCCGTACGGCTCCACCGTGAAGCTGGTCAACCGGATGTCCGGCGAGGAGCGGCACGTGGCCGTGCTCGCCGTCGGCCGGATGGAGCCGCTGGAGATCCCCGAGCGGCACGAGCCGTGGCTGCACTTCCACGAGCGGCTGCCCTGGCCGATGGAGATCTCCACCCGGGTCGACATCCTCGGCTCCGGCGACTCCTTCCGTAACCTCGAGCACCGGCTGCGGATGATCCGCTCGCAGCAGCTCGACTACGCCGAGCACGGCATCGACGCCCCGCCCGAGCTGGAGCGACTGGCCAAGCGGGCGCTGGTGATCGGTGACGAGATGACCACCGGCCTGCCGGTGGACTCGGCCCGCGCGCACGGCTGGCACCGGATCGCGGTCGGCGGCCGGACCAGGGAGGAGTGCCTGGAACGGGCCCGCCGGCTCATCCAGCTCTACTCCCGCGAGCTGCGCATCTCGCTGCAACACCCGAAGAACCAGGACTGGCTGGCCCGCGAGTTCATCCCCGGCGAGCCGATCGCCAACACCGGCTACGTCCGGCGGATGCCGGTCAACCTGCTCGCCGCCGCGCTGCCGCAGGCCGCCTCCACCGTCGGCGACCGCCGGGGCGACCTGATCGGGCGTACCGCCGGCACCTGCCGCCGCCCGGTCTTCCTCGACCTGCACTTCCCGATGGAGGTCCGGGAACGCTCCGGCCTGGCGGTCTTCGTCGCCGAACCCGGTGGTGGCAAGTCGACCCTGCTCGGCGCCCTCGGCTACCTGGCCGCGCGGCGCGGGGTGCAGGTGACCCTGCTGGACCCGTCCGGCCCGCTGGCCCGGCTCTGCGCGATGCCGGAGCTGCGACCGTACGCACGGGTGCTCAACCTGACCGGGTCGGAGCACGGGACGCTGGCACCGTACTCGCTCATCCCCACCCCGCTGCGCAGCGAATTCGGCGGTGGCGCGGCGGGCGACCGGGAGTTCGAGATCGCGGTCTCCAACGCCCGGGCCGAGCGCCGGATGCTCGTGCAGGACATCTGCATGATGCTGGTGCCGCCGCAGGTGGCCCGCGAGGCGTCCACCGCGACCCTGTTCCGGCATGCCGTACGCCAGGTGCCGGCGGAGGAGACCTCCACCCTGGACGACGTGGTCGCCTGCCTGCAGGGGATGGACGACGACGCCGGCCGGGAGCTGGCCAACCTGCTGCTCGACACCGCCGAGATGCCGCTGGCGATGCTCTTCTTCGGCCGTCCGCCGGAGGGGCTGCTCGGCGCCGACGCGGCGCTCACCGTGATCACCATGGCCGGCCTCCGGCTCCCCGACCTCAAGATCGAGCGAGAGTACTGGTCCGCCGAGGAGGCGCTGGCCCTGCCGATGCTGCACACCGCGCACCGGCTCGCGGTGCGCCGCTGCTACGGCGGGTCGATGTCGTCGCGCAAGCTGGTCGGCCTGGACGAGGCGCACTTCATGGAGGGCTGGCGCTCCGGCCGGTCGTTCCTGGTCCGGCTCGCCCGGGACTCCCGCAAGTGGAACCTCGCCGCCCTGGTCGCCTCGCAGAACCCGAAGGACATCCTCGGCCTCGACGTGCAGAACCTCGTCTCCACCGTCTTCGTCGGGCGGATCGCCGAGGACGCCGAGATCGCCTCCGAGGCGCTGCGGCTGCTCCGGGTGCCGGTCGACGACGGGTACGAGGCCACCCTCGCCTCCCTCTCGGCCGTGGACGCCACCTCGGCCGACCGGCTCGGCTTCCGCGAGTTCGTGATGCGCGACGTGGACGGCCGGGTGCAGAAGGTCCGGGTCGACGTGTCGTACGTCGAAGGTCTGCTGGCACACCTGGACACCACCCCCGCCGGGGTCGCCCAGGTGGCCGGGCAACTGCCGACCGTCCTGGCTGACCTGGAGGCGTGACATGGCGAGGGCCCGGGCACGGATCGCGGCGCTCCTCCTCGCGATCGGCGTACTCGCCGGTGCCACGATCGCCTGGCCGGTGGTCGGGGCGACACCGGCCGCGGCGGCCCCGCCGGTGACGGCCCAGGCGGCAGCGGAACTGTGCAGCACCAAGGAGTGGCAGGCCGACTTCCGCGCCTGCGTCGCCAAGCTGCAGCAGGTCAGCGAGGACCAGGTGAAGTGCCGCAACGCGCCGGTGCCGACCACCCCGGATTCGGGGCTCGCAGGCTGGTTCGCCTCCAGGCCCGACTCCTCCAAGCTTGGCGGCCCGAAGGGCCTCTACAGCGACTACGGCTACGCCGGCTACAGCTTCAACACCTACGACCTGGACGAGGGATGCGCGTCGTCGGTGCTCCACCCGGACTACAAATTCACGACGACGGTCGCCAACGGCGAGTTCATGTTCGCCACGGCCATCATCGGTGCCTCGAATGCCCTGCGGGAGCGGGCGTGGGACCCGCGCTCGATGTGGGGCTGGGCCGACCCGTTGGTGGAGAAGTCGACCAAGGCCGTCTACCAGAAGGTGTTCAGCGTCTTCGGCATCGTCACGCTCTGCGTGGTGGGTCTGTACCTGCTCTGGCGCTCCCGCCAGTCGGACATGAGCAACGCGATGACCACGGCCGGGTGGGCCCTGCTGGTGATGGTCGCGGTGACCGCCCTGGCCGCCTGGCCGGTCAAGTCCGCCAACATCGCCGACGGCACGCTCATCACCTCTCTCGGCGTCGTCCACGACGCAGTGGGGCCCGCGTCCCGTGACACACCGCCAGGGCAGTGCGACGACCCGAACCCGGAGGCGTGCAAGGACAACCGACCGCCCGCCGTCCGGGCAAGCGACACCGCAACCGAGTCGATGCTCTATCGCAACTGGCTGCGGGGCGCGCTCGGGTCGGCGGACAGCGAGACCGCCAAGAAGTACGGTCCCGCGCTCTACGACGCCAAGTCGCTCTCCTGGGAGGAGGCGGAGAAGCTCCGGCAGAACCCGGCCACCCGGACGGCGACCATCAACGCCAAGCAGCAGCAGTGGGCCCGGGTCGCCGCTCAGATCAAGTCCGAGGACCCGGAGGCGTACGAGTACCTCAAGGGCACCCGGGACATGGACCGGATCGGATCCGGCTTCATCGCCGTGCTGGCCGCGCTGCTCTTCGCGATGTTCGACCTGACCGCCTCGCTGCTGGTGCTGCTCGGCTTCCTGATCTTCCGGTGGGCGGTGATCGCGGCACCGATCCTGGGCACGGTCGGTCTGCTGAGACCGGCCAGCGCCGGGCTGCGCCGCCTCGGCAACGCGGTCGTCGCGGCGGTGTTCAACATCGCCATCTTCGGCACCGGAGCCGCCATCTACCTCTTCGCGGTGGACCTGATCATGAGCACCCCCACCCTGGCCGGCTGGCTGCAAGTGGTGCTGGTCTGGCTCTGCGGCGTGGTCGGCTGGCTGCTGCTGCGGCCGTACCGGCGGATCACCCAGCTCGGCGGCAAGGACAGCAGCGAGGCGTTCAGCTCGGCCGGCTCCTGGCACCGTCGCTTCTTCCGGGACATGCGGGTCGCCGCGCGGCTCGACGTGGTGGAGCCGGGCGGCACGACCGAACCCGCCCTCGCCCGGCGCCGCGGGCTGGCGCTGGAACCGTCGAACCTGCGCCCGGAGGCCCGGCGGGAGGACCCATCGCATTCCTCCACCACCCTCGCCGTGCGGGAGAGACCTGACGGCCGGGAGCGCGCGGACGAGGCGGAGCAGCCGGAGGTGCGGTCCGGTGGCGGCGAGCGGCGCTCCGCACCGCGCCCCCGCCGGCAACAGCCGGCGAGCTGGACGGAGCCGGACGTACCCGAGGAACCGCCGTCCTTCGTGGTGTACCGACCCGACTCGGCCGAGCGCCCCCCGGCCAGCAGCAAGCCCAGCCCTCGGGTGCGCTCCGAGGCACGGTGACGGCGATGCGACGGGCGATCGAGTTCCTGGTGACCCGGGTCCTGCGGTCCCGGATCGGTATCGCGCTCGCGATCGCCGTGCTGGTCTTCGCGGTGATCGGGACCGCCCGCCTGGTGACCGGTCCGGTCGACCCGGCCATCGGACTCAGCAACCGCCCACGCGAGCCCATCACCACGGTGGACCCGGCGGAGGGCGACGACGGCGTCATCGCCACGCCGGTGCCGGCGTCCCCCAGCACGCGTCCCGGTGAGCTGACCCCTCAGCAGACCGCGGACCGGTTCACCAAGGCGTGGCTCGGTGGACCAGCCGTCACGGCGGAGAGGTGGCACTCGGACCTGCGCCCGCTGTCCACGGCGGGGCTGACCGAGAAGCTCGCGGGCGCCGACCCGGCGGGGGTGCCGGCGGAGAAGGTGACCGGGGAGCTGGTTCTCCGGCCGCGCACGGAGGCCTTCGCGGAGGTGCTGGTCCCGTTGGAGACCGGGCGGCTCCGGCTGGAGTTGGTGGCGCCGGACGGGCGCTGGTTGGTGGACGCCGTGGACTGGGAGCGGGAATGACTGCCGAGCTGCCGGGGGTGGGCCAGCCGCCCCGTCGCCGACTTCGGGTCGGCGCCGTGGCCACCGCGCTGACCGCCACCTTCACTCTGCTCTGCTGCGGCGGCGGCACGGCCGCGTTCTTCCTCACCAACCTCGGCGGCGAGGAGCAGAGCAGGGTCTCCACGGAACAGACGTGCGGCGAGGACCACCGGATCGACGTCACCGGCAGGATGCCGCGCATGTCCGACTACGGCGACAGCCAAGTGCGCAACGCCGCCGTCATCATCAAGGTCGGGCAGGAGATGAAGGTGCCACCCCGCGGCTGGGTGATCGCGGTGGCGACCGCGATGCAGGAGTCGGCCCTACGCAACCTGGCGAACAGCACCGTCGCCGGATCCCGCGACATCCCCAACGAGGGGGTCGGGCGCGACCACGACTCGGTCGGCCTGTTTCAGCAGCGGGCCGGCTGGGGCAGCGTCGCGCAGCGGATGAGCCCGGACTACGCCGCCCGCAAGTTCTACGAGAAGTTGCTCAAGGTCGACGGTTGGGAGCGGCTCCCGCTGACTCTCGCCGCCCAGCGGGTCCAGATCAGCGCCTACCCGGACGCGTACGCCAAGCACGAGGACACCGCCAGCAGGATCGTGAACGCGCTGGCCAAGGGGGCCGCCCGGACGGTGCGGATCGCCGACAAGACCGTCTGCGACCGGGCGTCCGCCAAGACGATCGCCGCCTCCGGCTGGACGTCACCGATCCCCGGCAGAGTGGGCTCGGGCTTCCGGACCGCGAGCCGACCGCAGCACAACGGGGTGGACATCGCCGCGCCGAAGGGGACCACGCCGATCCACGCGGCGGCCACCGGGCGGGTGCTGGTGGCGCGCTGCGACCCCGACCACCGGGGCCGGCTCGACTGCGACGTCGACGGCTACCCCGGCAAGGGCGGCTGCGGTTGGTTCGTCGACATCCTGCACGCTGGCGGGTACATCTCCCGCTACTGCCACATGGTGGAGAAGCCGCTGGTCGTCCCCGGTCAGGAGGTGCGCGCCGGTGAGATCATCGGACGGGTGGGCAGCAGCGGCAACTCCTCCGGCCCGCACCTGCACTTCGAGGTGCACCGGGATAGTGACCGCAGCTCCCTCGGGGCGATCGACCCGGTGCCGTTCATGCGACAGCGGGGGGCGCCCCTCAATGGGTCGAGCCCGAGGCAAGCGGCACGATGACCGACCCCTTGCCAGATCCCTTCGCCGGCCAGCCCGAGTGGGCGCCGCTGACCCCCCGGCCGGTCGAGATCGTGCCCGCCACCGGGCGGGTCGAGCTGCGCGGCCGGCGGGTCCTGGTCGGGCTGCCGGGCCTGGGCTGGCGGGGTGACCTGCGGGCCGACGAACGGGTGGTGCAGGGCAGCCGCACCTACGTCCCGGTGATCCCCGAGCACGAGTGGTACCGGGCCGAGTCCGACCAGGTCGAGGTGTTCGCGCCGTTGATCCCGGTGGAGCGGGTCTGGGTCGAGATGCTCGGCGAGCGCCCGTCACCGGGCGCAGCCGCCCGCGAGCAGGGCATCCGGCTGGTCTCGTTGGACGAGCCGGCCCACCGGATACCGACGCCAGCCTTCGAGGCCGACACGGTCAGCGGCCGGCGGGTGGTGCACGTCGAGGATTCGGTCGAGCACCGGGATCTGCGCGCGGTGACCGAGACCTACTCCGGCGCCGACGGCGACATCTGCGTCCGGGTCACCCCGGAACTGGAGTGGTACCGGTGGGCCTGGCGCGGGCAGCCACCGACCACCCTCGAGGTGCCAGTGCATCTCTTGTGGGTCGAGTGAGGGCGGTCAAGCACCCTTCCGAGCACCGCAGACCCGCCAACCGTCCTTGATGTCCACGACCTCGAAGGTCCAGTCCTCCCGCCGGCTGCTGCGTTGTTGTCCGTCCGAGGACCCGGCGATGGTCAGGGTGGTGCTGACCGATTCACCGTCGGCCGACTTCGCTCGGACGAGCGGCCCCCAGCTCACCCGGACCACGACATTGAAGGTGGCCTCGCGCTGTTCCGCCTCGCTCCGCAGGGCCCGGACCGCACCGAGGTCGGCATTCCCCTCACAGACGAGCAGGCTGGCCCGCGCGTCGTTCCGGTTGACCAGATATTCGCGCAGGTAGTTGTCCACCACCACGTCCGGGGCGCTGCGGTCCGGCGCTGTCGCGCGGTCGTACAGCACGTAGCCGATCACCGCACCGCTCATGCAGAGCAGCGCCAGCACCCCCGCGACCACGGTGAGAACGGTGCGGGTCCGGCGGGGCGGCTGCTGTGGCGCCGGCGGGGCGGCCGGGGGCGCCAACTGGTCCGGCGGGGTCCGCTGCGCCGGTACGCGGGAGACCTGGGAACCGGCGGGGGGCTGCACTGATTCCACCCCCTGAGGCTATCGGCTGAGCGCCCCGCACCCAATGCCCCAGATCCTGCGGATCGTGACAGGACGAACGCGTGACGTGAGAGTTCGCCACGCTTTGCGACAAGACGGTCCCGCACCGCCGCGCTTCCCGGGTGAGCGGTCGGACCTGGGATACCGTCGGGGCTCGGGGAGGTTTCCAACCTCGGAAAGAGGGGTGGACACGGTGGCCGGTCCGAAGTCGCGGACGAACCGTGCCGCCGCCCTGCACCGACGGGCCGCCGCCACCGCCGTAGCCGCCGCCGGCGTGCTCGACGAGACCCGCCCGGCCCCCGCCGACCAGCGCCGGCAGTACGAGCTGGCCGACCGGCTGCGAACCGCTGCGGCGGTGCTCGCGCCGGGCTGGGCCGGTGCCCCGCTGGACACCCTGCCGCCGGACACCCCGGCCGGCGAGGAGAACCCGCCGTTCGTCCGGGTCGGCACCGCGGCCCCACTGGACGACGCGCGCTTCCCCGCGCTGGTGCCGCTGCTCGGCGCCGGCCACCTGACGCTCGACGTCGACGCCCGGGAGCCCCGGGCGGTCGGCCTGCTCCGGGCCGTACTGCTGCGGCTGCTGGCCGCGACGCCGGCCGGCTGCCTGCTGGTACGCGCGGTGGACGGCGCGAGCGCGGGCGACACCTTCGCGTCCTTCGCGCCGCTGGCCGACGCGGGTCTGCTGCCGCCGCCGGCGGTGGACGTGGCCGGCCTGCGGGCGGTGCTGACCGAGGCCGAGCAGTGGGTCTCCCCGGGCACCGGCCGGCCCCGCCGGCACGACCGGACGCTGCTGCTGGTGATCGCCGGGCTGCCGGAGCTGACCGGACCGAGCGACCTGGCCCGGATCGAGGCGCTGGCCGCCCAGGGCCGCCCCGCCGGCCTGCACCTGGTGGTCGCCGGCTGGCCCCCACCCGGCCCGTACGCGGCCCGCCCGCCGCTGCCGGAGGCCACCCGGCTGGAGCTGCGGACCGCGTACGCGCTGCTCGGCGATCCGCCCGGCAGCCCGTTCGGCGGGCCGGGCGGCGACGGGCCGGCCGGCTTGAACTCTCCGGTCTTCGTGGACGAGGACCCGGGGCCGGACCTGATCGGGCAGGTCTGCCGGCGGTTGGCCGCGCAGGTGGAGGAAGGTTCCCGGCTCTGCCTGGCCGAACTGCTGCCGCCGCCGGAGGAGCCGCTCTGGCAGGCCGGCTCGACCGACGGGCTCTCCACCACGGTCGGCGACGCGAACGGGCGGCCGGTGACCGTCGGGTTCACCGAGCTGACGCCGCACTGGCTGGTCAGCGGTCGCTCCGACGCCGGCCGGTCGGCGTTCCTCACCAACGCGCTGCTCGGCCTCGCCGCGCGGTACGGCCCGGACGAGCTGGTGCTGCACCTGGTGGACCTCGGCGACGGCGAGTCCTTCGTGGAGTTCCTGCAGACCGAGCGGGACCGCTCGTGGGTGCCGCAGGTCCGGGCCGCCGCGATGGCCGCCGACCCGGAGTACGTGCGGGACCTGTTCGACCAGTTGGCGGCGGAGACCCGCCGGCGGGAGGAGGCGGGCGGCCGGGCCGGCGGGCAACGCTACGCGCAGCTGCGGGAGCACCAGTCCCTGCCCCGGATCGTCTGTGTGATCGACAACTTCCCGCTGCTGCTGGCGACCCGGGATCCGGTCGCCGCGGACGTGCTCGCCCGGCTGGACGGCCTGGCCCGCGCCGGGCGCGCGTACGGCATCCACCTGGTGCTGGCCGGCGCGGGTGACCTGGGCATCGGGGCGAGCCCGGCGCCGCGCGACTCGGTGCTGGGCCAGTTCCCGGTGCGGGTGGCGCTCTCCGGGGGCGGGGCGGTGCTCGCGCCCACCAACGACGCGGCGGCGGGCCTGGCGGTGGGCAGCGCGGTGGTCAACACCGCGGGCGGGTTGGGCGGGCCGCGCGGCGCCACCCGGGGTCACGAGCGGTTGGTCCGCTTCCCCGACCCGCACGACGCCCCGGAGACGATCGAGCGGCTCCGGCACCGGCTCTTCGAGGCCCGCCCGGAGGGGACCATCCCGCCGGTGGTCTTCGCGGGCTGGGCCCGGCCGCTGCTCCGCAACGACCCCCGGCTGCGGGCCGCCCTGGCCGGCCGGGCCGGTGGGCCGGCCGCTCTGCTCGGCCGGGCGGTAGACGTGGCCCGGACGACGGTCGCCGTCCCGCTCGGCCCGGTGGCCGGCCGCAACCTCGCGGTCCTCGGGGCGGGTACGGGGGCGGCCCGGCTGCTGGCGAACGCCGCGCGGAGCACCGCTGCCCACCATCCGCCGGGTGCCGCCCGGTTCATGCTCGCGCCGCTGGCCGAGGGGTCCGCCGCGCTGGCGGCCGGGTTGGCGACCGAGCTGTCGCAGCGGCAGCGGGTGAAGACGGTCGACGCGGCGGGTCTGCTGGCGGCGATGGACGGCGACGGGCCGGCGTACCTGGTGGTGTTCGGGGTGGACCTGGCGACGGCGGAGGAGTTGCCGGTGGAGCGGTTGCGCACGTTGCTGCGCGAGGGTCCGCCGACGGGTATCCATCTACTGGGCTGGTGGCGGACGGTGCCGCCGTTCGCGGCGCTGCTGGAGCCGGACGGTGAGGTCGACAAGCTGGCCGCGGTCGCCGCGGTGGACGTGCCGGGGGCGATGCTCGGCGCGGTGTTCGGGCGACCGGTGGAGTGGCGGCCCCGCCCCGGCCGGGTGGTGCTCTGGGACGGTCCGGGTGAGCGGGGCACGGTGCTGGTGCCGTTCGCGGACGGGGAGGAGCCGGCGTGAGCGGGCGCGACGAGCGGGCCCGCGCGGTGGGCGTCGACGAGGCGTCCCCGGCGGCGCCGGTCCGGCAGCGGATCGGGAACGAGCCGGTCGGCGCGGTGGCCGCCGCCTGGACGGACTACCTGGCCGCCGCGCGGCAGCTGGACGGGGTACGCCGCGCCGCCGCCACCGCTGCCGCCGAGCAGGCCCGGGCGGTGGAGGCGGCCCGGGAGGAGCTGGCCGGGCTGCACGCCCGGCTGGCGCCGCAGCAGTCCGGGCTGCGGGAGCTGGGCGTACCGGCGATCACGCTGACCCCCACGCCGCCGGAGCTGACCGAGGCGGCCCGGTCGATGGTCGGCGGTCCGGCCGCCGTGCTGGCGGCGTTGCGGGTGGCCCGCGGCTGGGCGGACGCGGCCGACGCGACGCTGGCCGCGCGGGGTCCGCTGCGACCGGCGGCCTGGCCGCCCCGGGCGCGCAACCTGCTGGTGTACGGCCCGCTGGCGCTGCTGGTGCCGATGGTCCAGCTGATCGTCCTCGCGGTCGCCGGGGCGGGCGCGGCGAGCCTGGTGGCGCTGATCGTCGGGCTGCCGATGCCGGCGGTCGCGTTCGGGGCGGGCTGGGTGGCGGTGGGTCGGCTCTTCCCGCCGCGCCCTGGCGAGCGGTTGGACCGGACGCCCCGGCTGGGGGCGCTGACCTGCCTGGTCCCGGCGGTGGTGACGGCCAGCGTGATCATGCTGGCGCTGCTGGCCGGCTGAGACGCGACGGCCGCCCCGCCCCCACAAGGGGGCGACGCGGCCGGTCGGGATGCTACGGGTCAGCGCGGGATGATCAGGGCCATCGCCTCGGCCCGCGACTTCGCGTCGTGCTGGAGGGTGCCCCGCACCGCGGAGGTGATGGTCTTGGCGCCACTCTTCTGGATGCCGCGCATCGCCATGCACATGTGCTCGCACTCGAGCACCACGACGACGCCGCGCGGCGCCAGCTTGCTCATCAGCAGGTCGGCGATCTGCGAGGTGAGCCGCTCCTGGACCTGCGGGCGGCGGGCGAAGACCTCGACCAGCCGGGCCAGCTTGGACAGGCCGGTGATCCGGCCGTCCGGCCCGGGGATGTAGCCGATGTGCGCGCTGCCCCGGAACGGCAGCAGGTGGTGCTCGCAGAGGCTCATCACGTCGATGTCCCGGACGAGCACCAGCTCCTGGTGGTTGGCCTCGAAGGTGGTGCTGAGCACCTGGGCCGGGTCGACCCGGAGGCCGGCGAAGAGTTCCGCGTACGCCCGGGCCACCCGGGCCGGGGTCTGCTGGAGTCCGTCCCGGTCGGGGTCCTCCCCGACCGCGATGAGGATCTCGCGGACGGCCTTCTCGATCCGGGCGAGGTCCATGGTGTCCTCGATCGGGCGGCCGGTCAGCTTGCCGCTGATCAGCCGGGCCGCTACGTAGTCCAGGGCCTCGTCGCCGTCGGGCTCGGTCGACGAGGCGGCCAGCCCCGAGTTCTCGGGGCTGGCCGCGGCGTCCGTGTTCAGTGGGTACCGTCCGAGTTGTTCGAGCCGCCGACCGATGCGCCGTCGGCCTGCGCCTGGGCCTTGAGCTTGTCCTTCTCGGCCGGGGTGAGCACCGGGGGCTCGGTGGAGGGCTGACGCTTGCCGAAGCCGTTGTAGGGGGCCAGCGGCGGGCGCTTCGCCACCCGGGCGCAGATCCGGGCCATGTCGGCGGTGGAGAGGGTCTCCTTCTCCATCAGCTCCAGGACGATGTTGTCCAGGACGTCCCGGTATTCCACCAGGATCTCCCAGGCCTCGTCGTGGGCCAGCTCGATCAGGGCCCGCATCTCGCCGTCGATCTCGGCCGCCACCACGTCGGAGTAGTCCCGCTCGTGGCCCATGTTGCGGCCGAGGAACGGCTCGTCGCCGCTGGTGCCGTACTTGATCGCACCGAGCTTGGAGCTCATGCCGTACTGGGTGATCATCGCGCGGGCCAGCTGGGTGGCCTTCTCGATGTCGTTGCCGGCGCCGGTGGTCGGCTCGTGGAAGACCAGCTCCTCGGCGGCCCGGCCACCCAGCGCGTACGCCAGGGTGTCGACCATCTCGGCGCGGGTCTGGGTGTACTTGTCCTCGGTCGGCAGGACCAGGGTGTGGCCCAGCGAGCGGCCGCGGGACAGGATGGTCACCTTGTGCACCGGCGCCGCGTGCGGCAGCGCCCAGGCGACCAGCGCGTGGCCACCCTCGTGGTACGCGGTGATCTTCTTCTCCTGGTCGCTCATCACCCGGGTCCGGCGCTGCGGACCCGCGATCACCCGGTCGATCGACTCCTCCAGGGAGTCGTTGGTGATCGCCCGCTGGTCCTTGCGGGCGGTGAGCAGTGCCGACTCGTTGATCACGTTGGCGAGGTCGGCGCCGCTGAAGCCGGGGGTACGCCGGGCCACCGAGTCGAGGTCGACGTCGGGGGTGAACGGCTTGCCCTTGGCGTGCACCCGCAGGATCGCCTTGCGGCCCTCCATGTCGGGGGCGTCCACCGGGATCTGCCGGTCGAAGCGGCCCGGGCGCAGCAGCGCCGGGTCGAGGATGTCCGGCCGGTTGGTGGCGGCGATCAGGATGACCCCGCCCTTGGTGTCGAAGCCGTCCATCTCGACGAGCAGCTGGTTGAGGGTCTGCTCGCGCTCGTCGTGGCCGCCGCCCATGCCGGCGCCACGGTGCCGGCCGACGGCGTCGATCTCGTCGACGAAGACGATCGCCGGGGCGTTCGCCTTGGCCTGCTCGAAGAGGTCGCGGACCCGGCTGGCGCCGACACCGACGAACATCTCCACGAAGTCGGAACCGGAGATCGAGTAGAAGGGCACCCCGGCCTCGCCGGCCACCGCGCGGGCGAGCAGCGTCTTACCGGTACCGGGCGGGCCGAAGAGCAGCACGCCCTTGGGGATCTTGGCGCCCAGGGCCTGGTACTTCGCCGGGTTCTGCAGGAAGTCCTTGATCTCGTGCAGCTCCTCGACGGCCTCCTCGGCCCCCGCCACGTCCGCGAACGTGGTCTTCGGCGTGTCCTTGGTGATCATCTTCGCCTTGGACTTGCCGAAGTTGAGCACCCGGGAGCCGCCGCCCTGCATCTGCGACATGAAGAAGATCAGCAGGAGCACCAGCAGGGCGATCGGGAGCAGGTTGACCAGCAGGCTCACCCAGATGCTGTCGGACGACACCTTGGCGTCGGCCGGGCCGGTGACCCGGTTGGCCGCCTTCGCCGCGAGGACGTCGTTCCAGACCTCGTCGCCGACCTCGTACGGGAACTGGGCCTCGATACGGTCGGTCGTGGTGTCGCCGAACTTGGTCTTCTCGGCCAGGTTGAGCTGGAGCGTCTGCTCCTTGTCCTGGAAGACGACCTTGTTGATCTTGGCGGTGTGGAGCTGGTCGAGCGCAACGGAAGTGTCCACGCGGTGGTAGCTGGGACCAGCGGTGAACAGCTGACTGAGCACAACGGCGCCGAGGATGACCAGGATGATCCAGACCACCGGTCGGCGGAAGAAACGCGTACGTTCCATGCTGTTGTCGAGCGCCGAGACGCCCGCATCCTCCTGATCGACGTCCTGACCGTCTGAATGGTGTCGCCGCATTGGCGGCGCCGAGCCGCCGTGCGGGCCGGCCTCGACCCCGAGGCGCGAACTGCCGCGCCGCGGTCATTCGACGGTACACCGTGTGCGCCAGGAGTGAGCTTCTGAGCCCAGCACTTACGCGGACGGCGAACCGGGGTTCAGCCGGCGTGGCGGGAGCTCCGCACCCGGCCACCCGACCGCCGGTCACACACCAGTCGAGGGGTCGGGCGTGGAGATTGCCTCCACGCCACCGGCACCTACCGTAGTCCGATTTGCTGAGAGCCCGCTGAACGTCCGCTCGATGGACACCGATACGAGCAGCTCTCGGCCCGGCCGGATGGGACCACCGCCGGGCCGGCGGCGGGAGCGGACCCGGCCGGCGACGGGCTCAGGCCCGGGCGTAGACCTCCGGCTTGAGCACGCCGACGTAGGGCAGCTCGCGGTAGCGCTCGCCGAAGTCGAGGCCGTAGCCGACCACGAACTCGGTCGGGATGTCGAAGCCGACGTACTTCACCGGGACGGGGACCTTCACCGCGTCCGGCTTGCGGAACAGGGCGACCACCTCGACGCTGGCCGCGGAGCGGGACTCCAGGTAGCGAAGCAGCCAGGAGAGGGTCAGCCCGGAGTCGACGATGTCCTCGACCACCACCACGTGCCGGCCGGCGATGTCCCGGTCCAGGTCCTTGAGGATGCGGACCACGCCGGACGAGGTGGTGCCCTGGCCGTACGAGGAGATGGCCATGAAGTCCAGCTCGGCCGGCGGACCGTTCCGGCCCAGCGCCCGGGCGAAGTCGGCCATGAACATGATCGCGCCCTTGAGCACGCAGACGAGCAGGAGTCCGTCCTCGACGCCGGCGTAATCCGCCGAGACCTGCTTGGCCAGTTCCGCGGTCTTCTCGCGGATCTGCGCCTCGGAGATGATCACGTGATCGATGTCGGCGTCGTACCAGGAGCCGTCAGCCATGACTCCTAGCCTGCCGTACGCCGGCTGGCCTCCGTCGGCGGGGCCGCCCCTTTCGGAGCGGTCCCGCCAGGGATTTTTTCGGCAATCCAGGCCAATCACCTCAGCAGGTGCGGGACTGCCAGCGGCGGCCCTGGTCGGTCGGCTTCCAGTCGGCCGAGTCGTGGCTGTCCGCGGTGAGGCCGGCGGCCGAGGCGACGGCCAGGCCGACGAGGAAGAGCAGAAGCAGCAGGAGTTCCATGGCGGCGCTCGCTTTCGCGTTGTTTGGACTGTTATCGCCGCCGGTGCGCACCGGACTGGTACCAGTTTCCGCCCGCCACGCGGAGCCGGACAGTGGCAGGAATGCCATCGCCCCTCGACTTTCTGCCACCAACGGGGTTACCCTCGTCACATGCTCCGATCCGTCGCCGTCCTCGCGCTGGACAAGGTCGCCCCGTTCGAGCTCGGCGTGCTCGCCGAGGTCTTCGGCACCGACCGCACTGCGGACGGGTTCCCCGGCTACCGGTTCGCCGTCTGCACCGCCGACGGCGGCCCCGTCCGCACCTCCGCCGGCTTCGGGCTGACCCCGCACGCCGACCTCGGCCCGGTCGAGGAGGCCGACCTGGTCGCCGTGCCGGCGCACAGCCAGGGCTGCGCGGTGCCCGAGCCGGTGCTGGACGCGCTGCGCCGGGCGGCCGACCGGGGGGCGTACCTGCTCAGCGTCTGCTCGGGCGCGTTCGTGCTGGGCGCCGCCGGGCTGCTCGACGGACGCGAGTGCACCACCCACTGGCGGTACGTCGACGAGCTGCAACGCCGCCACCCGGCGGCCCGGGTCCGATGCAACTCGCTCTACGTCGCCGACGGGCGGGTGCTCACCAGCGCCGGCACCGCCGCCGGCATCGACGCCTGCCTGCACCTGGTACGCCAGGAGCACGGCTCCGCCACCGCCACCCGGCTGGCCCGCCGGATGGTCGTCCCCCCGCACCGCGACGGCGGCCAGTCCCAGTACGTCGAGGCGCCGATCCCGGTCACCC
This sequence comes from Micromonospora sp. U56, assembly GCF_018070095.1. NCBI lineage: Bacteria > Bacillati > Actinomycetota > Actinomycetes > Micromonosporales > Micromonosporaceae > Micromonospora > Micromonospora sp. U56. The sequence continues at coordinate 23,623 of NZ_JAGPYL010000003.1, read as the reverse complement.
CGGAGGCCCCCACGCTGGAGCCGGTGCTGAGCTGGCTGATCGGGCACCTGGACCGGCCGACCACGGTGGACGAACTGGCCGCCCGGGCCGGCATGTCGGCGCGGACCTTCGCCCGCCGGTTCCGGGCCGAGACCGGCACCACCCCGCACGACTGGCTCACCAACCAGCGCGTGCTGCTGGCCCGCCGGCTGCTGGAGGAGACCAAGCTCAGCGTCGACACCGTCGCCGACCGGGCCGGCTTCGGCGACGCCGCCGCGCTACGCCACCACTTCACCCGCCGCGTCGGCACCACCCCGCACGCCTACCGCACCACCTTCCGCGACCGGGTCACCACCACCTGACGACGCGAGGATCAGAACCCGACAGCAGCCCCGTCCACGCGCGACTCCGACCCCACCACGTACCCGCCGGACGAAGCACGCCACACCGCCTGCCCGTACCCGAAGACCGAAGGCTCCTCCGCGACGGTGACCTCGTGCCCCCGCGAGCGCAACCCCGCGACCAGGCCGGGCACCGCCGCCAGCGCCGGCTCGACCAGCAGGGTCCGGCCGGCGTGCCAGTACCAGCGGGGAGCGTCCAGCGCGGCCTGCGGGTCGAGGCCGGCGTCCAGCGCGGCGGAGACCAGCTGGACGTGCCCCTGTGGCTGCATGTGCCCGCCCATCACGCCGAACGGTCCGATCGGCGCGCCGTCGCGGGTCAGGAAACCCGGGATGATGGTGTGGCAGGGCCGCTTGGCCGGCCCGACCACGTTCGGGTGCGCCGGGTCGAGACGGAAACCGAGGCCCCGGTTCTGCAGCGCGAAGCCGTGCCCGGGCAGCACCACCCGGGAGCCGAACGCCAGGTAGGTGGACTGGATCAGGCTGACCATCATCCCGTCCGCGTCGGCGGTGCACAGGTAGACCGTGCCGCCCCGCTCCGGGTCGCCCGCCACCGGGTCGCCGGCCCGGTCGGTGATCAGGGCCCGCCGGGCCGCCGCGTAGCCGGGGTCGAGCAGGGCGGCGGTCGGCACCGGGGCCCGCTCCGGGTCGGCCACGTGGGCGTGGGCGTCGGCGAAGCCGAGCTTGACCGCCTCGATCTGGCGGTGCAGCCGCTCCCCGGCGTCGAGCGCGGCGAAATCCGTGCCGTCCAGGATGTTCAGCGCGAGCAGGGCGGCGATCCCCTGCCCGTTGGGCGGCAGTTCCCAGACCTCGTGCCCCCGGTAGTTGGCGCCGACCGGGTCCACCCAGGTGGAGGCGTGCCGGGCCAGGTCGTCGCCGGTGAGCAGGCCACCCGTGCGGGCGGCGTGCCCGTCGAGCGCCGCGGCGATGTCGCCCCGGTAGAAGTCCTCCGCGCCGGTCTCGGCGATGCGGCGCAGGGTGCGGGCGGCGTCCGGGTTGCGCCACCGCTCGCCGGGGCGCGGCGCCCGCCCGTCGATGGTGAACACCCGGTCGAACTCGGCGTACTCCTCGCCGCCCGGCTCGACCCGCGCGGCCAGCGCCCGGTCCCAGGTGGCGGCGGTGCCGGTGGCGACCGGGTAGCCGTGCTCGGCGTAGGAGATCGCGTCGGTGAAGAGGTCCGCGAAGGGCAGCGACCCGAACCGGTCGTGCAGGTCCCGCCAGCCAGCCGGCGCGCCGGGCACGGTCACCGGCAACCAGCCCCGGGCCGGCATCGCCGGACCGCGGGCCTGCGCGCCGCCGAGCGCGTCCACCGCCGCCGGCGCGCGCCCTGCGGTCGCGGTGAGCACCACCTCCCGGGTCAGCGCGGCCGGGGACCGGCCGGAGGCGTTCAACCCGTGCAGCCGCTCGCCGTCCCAGACGATCGCGAACAGGTCACCGCCGATGTCGTTGGAGGGCGGCTGCACCACGGTGAGCGCGATCGCCGTGGCCAGCGCGGCGTCGACGGCGTTGCCGCCGCGCCGCAGCACGGCCAGACCTGCGGCCGCGGCGAGCGGCTGGCTGGTCGCGACGGCACCGTTAGGGGCATGGAGCGGCTGTCGGGGGTACGCCATCCGCCATGTCTACCGCCTCCGGCGGCTCCCGGGGAGGGCCCGCCTCGCCTCCCCCGTGATCGGAACACGGGAACCGGGACGACCTTGGAAACCGTCATCCGATCATGGCTCGGCGGGCGGCCACGGCCCCGCCTCAGTCGACCCGGAGCAGGCGGCCGGCGCGGCGGGCCACCCGCAGCCCGTCCGGCAGGTGCGTCGCGCCCTGCCCGCGCCAGTCGGTGACCAGCGCGTCCAACGCCGCCACGTGCCGGTGCGACAGCGCCGCTGGAGAAGCGCCCAGTTCCCGGGCCCAGGCGTGCAGCACCCGGGTACGCACCGCCGGGGCCAGCGCGGCCAGGGCCGCCACGGAGAGTCCCCCGTCGACGGCCCGTACCCCGGCCGGGGCGGCGAGCGCGGCAGCGGCCAGGTCGTCCAGGGCGGCGGTGTCGGCGGCCACCAGCCGGGCGGTCCGGGCCAGGTTGTCCAGCACCCCCAAGCCGAGCGCCCGCAGCAGCACCGGCAGCACGTCGGCGCGCACCCGGGCGCGGGCGTACGAGGGGTCGGCGTTGTGCGGGTCCTCCCACGGGGTCAGCCCGAGCGCGGCGCACGCCTTGCGGGTGTCGTCCCGGGTGACGTCGAGCAGCGGCCGCAGCAGCGGCACCCCGTCCAGCTCGCGGCGCTCGGGCATGCCGGCCAGTCCGCGCGGTCCGGCACCCCGGGCCAGCGCGAGCAGCACCGTCTCGGCCTGATCGTCGCGGGTGTGCCCGACCAGCAACGCCGCCGCGCGGTGTCGCCGGGCGGCGTCGACCAGCGCCTGGTAACGGGCCTCGCGGGCGGCCGCCTCCGGGCCGCCGGGGCGTCCGGCCACGGTCACCGGCACCGCCTCGACCGGGTCGAGACCGGCCTCGACGGCCCACCGGGCCACCGCCTCGGCCCGCCCGGCGGAGCCCTCCTGCAACCCGTGGTCCACGGTCACCAGCCCGGCCCGCCGGCCGAGCCGGGGCGCCACGAAGGCGGTCGCGGCGGCCAGGGCGAGCGAGTCGGCCCCGCCGGAGCAGGCCACCAGCACCGGCCCGTCGGCCGGCAGCGCAGTCAGCGCGCGACGGACGGCGATCCGGATCGCGGCGACCGGCGGGGCGAGGGCGGCCACGGCCGTCCGCTCAGCCGGCGGTCGGGGTGGCGCCGGCCGGCCCGTGCACCCGGGCCACCCAGGCGTCCGGGTCGCCCAGCTCGTTCAGCCGGGGCAGGGTGAGCGGGGAGTCGAAGATCTTGTTGAAGCCGTCCATGCCGACCCGGTCGACCACGCCGTGCACGAACTTGCGGCCCTCGGCGTACTGGCGCATCTTGACGTCGACACCGAGCAGCCGGCGAATCGCCTTCTCCAGCGGGTTGCCGGCCTCGCGGCGTCGGTTGAACCCCGCCCGGATCCGCTCCACGCTGGGGATGACCTGCGGCCCGACGCCGTCCATCACGAACTCGGCGTGCCCCTCCAGCAGGGTCATCAGCGCGGTGAGCCGGTCCAGCACGGCCCGCTGGGCCGGGGTCTGCACGATGTCCAGCACGCTGGTGCGGCTCTCCGGGTCCTTGATCGCGTCGGAGAGGGTGGCGACGCCCCGGCGCAGCCGCTCCAGCAGGTGCTCGCTGCCCTGCGCGGCGTCGACGAAGGCGTTCACCTCGCCGAGGAAGTACGCCCGCATCCAGGGCACCGAGGTGAACTGGGTGCGGTGGGTGACCTCGTGCAGGCAGACCCAGAGCCGGAAGTCGCGCGGGTTCGCCTCCAGCTTCCGCTCCACCTCGACGATGTTCGGCGCGACCAGCAGCAACTGCCCCGGGTCGGCGGAGAACACCTCGTACTGGCCGAGGACCCGGCCGGAGAGGTAGGCGAGCACCGTGCCGGCCTGCATCCCGGTCAGCCGGGAGCCGATCGCCTCGGTGAGCGGCCCGGGACGCTTGTCGCCGGAGAGCCGGTTGACCAGCGGGGTGATCACCTCGCGCAGGCCGGCGATGTTGGCGGCCGCCCAGTCCCGGCGGTCCACCACCCGCACCGGCGGGTGCGTCACCTGCGAGCGCAGCCCGGTGTAGTCGGCGACGTGCCCGGCCGCCTCCTCGGTGAGCCGTCGCAGGTCGACGACGACGTCGGTGGCCTCGGCGTACGACACCCGGGGGCCCGACTTGCCCAGCGCCCCCGCGGTCGCGGCGGCCAGATCCCAGTCCACGAACTGCGCCATGCACCCACCGTACCCGCGCCGGAACACCCCGGCCCGGCGTGCGAGCAGGGGCTCCGGCGGTCGGGGTCAGCGGCAGCCGCAGCCGGCCAGGGCGCCGGCGATCCGGTCGAGGGCCTGACGGCTGACGTCCGAGTCGCCGGCCGGGGCCTTGTCGGTGAGGACCGCGAAGGTGAGCAGCCGGCCCTCGGCCGTGGTGACCAGACCGGCGATGGCGTGCACCTCGGTCAGCGTGCCGGTCTTGGCCCGGACCACCCCCGCGCCGGCGGCGGTCGCGTCGACCCGGTAGCGGTCACCCAGGGTGCCGGACCAGGCGCCGACCGGCAGGCCGCCGAAGATGGCACCCAGTTCCGGGTGGTCGCCCTTGCCGGCGAGCGCGATCAGGTCGGTGAGCAGGGACGGGCTGATCCGGTTGTTCCGGGACAGCCCGCTGCCGTCGGAGAGGCTGATCTCGTCGGCCGGCAGGCCCAGCTCGCCGATGACCTCGTCCATCGCCGCCGCTCCGCCGACGAAGCTCGCCGGCTTGTTGCGGGCCAGCGCCACCTGGCGGGCCAGCGCCTCGGCGATCACGTTGTCGCTGTCGCTGATCATGATGTCGACCAGGCGGATCATCGGCTGCGACTCGACCTTGCCCAGCTCGGTGCCGGGCGCCGGGGCGCCGGTGGCCGCGGCGCCGCCGGCCGGCGGGGCGGTGCCCTGGGTGACCTTGGCGTCCCCGCCGAGGCCGAGGAGGCGGGCGAAGGAGCGGCCGGCGGTCAGGTCGGGCCGCGGGACCCGCTCGGCCGCGCCGTGGGTGTCGTCGAAGGTCTTCCGGGCCGCCTCGGGGTCGCTGCGTGCGCCGTCGGTCATCAGCGCGGTGATCGACGCGCCGTAGCCGCCGGTCGGGATGTCGTCGTCCCAGCCGGGGCCGTGCACCGGGCCGGGGAAGAGCGAGGAGTCGACGACGACCTTGGTCGGAGCGGTGCCGCCCAGCGCCTGCTTCACCTGCTTGGCCAGCGTGTCGAGGCGGGCCGCGCCGGGGTAGAAGCCCTTGCCGTCCACGGCGAGGGTCGGGTCGCCGCCGCCGACGAGCACCACCTCGCCCGGGTTCGCCCCGGCCACCGCCCGGGTGGGGATGCGGTACCCGGGGCCGCGGGCCTCCAGCACGGTCACACCGGTCGCCAGCTTGGTCACCGAGGCGGGCACCGTGCCGTCGTCGCCGCCCCGGGCGTAGATGGACTGCCCGTGGTCAGGTCGGCCACCGAGATGTTCACCCGGCTGCCGAGGGCAGCGGCCCCGAGCAGCGGCTCCACGGCGGCGCGTACCCCGGCGGCGGTGGGCAGCGGGGCGTTGGCGTCGGGGCCGGCGAGCACCGGCGACGGGTCGGGCTCCGGCGCCTGGGCGGCGGCGGCCGGTCCGGCGGCGTCGTCGCCCAGCCACCCGGCGACCGGCCCGGGGCGGAGCACCACGGCGACCCCGGCCAGCGCGAGCAGCAGCACCGTGGCGCGCGCCGCCACCGGCAGCAGCCGGCGCCGCCGGCGCGGCGCGGGGGGCGGCGGACCCCGCGGCCCGGCGCCAGCCGGCGGCGGGGCGACGGGCACGGAGCCGGCGGCCGGGGAGACCGGACCCGACGAGGGCGAGACCGGCGCGGCGCCGTAGACGTGGCCCTGGCCGGCGCGGTGCACCTGGCCGGGCCCGGTGGCCCGGGCGTCCCAGGTCGGCGGCGGGACCCGGGCCGACCCGGCGGCCGGCGGCGGCCCGGACGGCACGCGGGCGGAGCCGGCGGCGGGACGACCGGACGGGTTCACCTCGGGGAACCGGCCGGCGTTGCGGGAATCGCCCGGCCAGGCCGGCGAGACCGGCTCCGACGGCGGCTGCCCGGCACCGGGCCCGGGCGGTGCAGAACGGTCGGACGGGTGCGCACCGGGCACCGGGACCCGTCCGCTCGCGGATCCACCGGACCCGCGCCCGTCAACCCCCTCCGGGCGGTAGTGTGAATCTTCCCTCCCCACGACCCCCTCCTCCCGCCTCCGGAACCAGCCTGGGTGACACTACTTCGGTCCGAAGACTATGCGGCGTCCGGAGCCGGTGGGTGGCCAATCACCCGTACCGGGGGCGTCTGTGGTTCCGTTCAGCCAGCGTGGGCAGACGAGGGAGCGTGGGAGATGGATTTCGACGTCACGGTTGAGATCCCGAAGGGTCACCGAAACAAGTACGAGGTGGACCACGCGACCGGCCGGATCCGGCTGGACCGCACCCTCTTCACGTCGACCCAGTACCCGGCCGACTACGGCTTCATCGAGGGCACCCTCGGCGAGGACGGCGACCCGCTGGACGCGCTGGTGCTCGTCCCCGAGCCGACCTTCCCGGGCTGCCTGATCCGCTGCCGCACGATCGGCATGTTCCGGATGACGGACGAGAAGGGCGGCGACGACAAGGTCCTCTGCGTGCCCTACGAGGACCCGCGCCAGGAGCACCTGCGCGACATCCACCACCTGGGCGAGTTCGACCGGCTGGAGATCCAGCACTTCTTCGAGGTCTACAAGGACCTGGAGCCGGGCAAGTCGGTCGAGGGCGCCACCTGGGTGGGCCGGGTCGAGGCCGAGGCCGAGATCCACGCGTCGTACCAGCGGGCCAAGGACGCCGAGGAGCGCGGCGACACCGCGCACTGACCAGCACGTCTTCGAAGGGCCCGGGCTCGCGCCCGGGCCCTTCGTCGTCTGCCCGGAGGCTGTCGGGAAGCCTCGGGGCGAGCGAGGCGGAGTCCAGGCGGCGATCCGGCGGCGTTGGAGGCCGGGCCCGTCGCAGCCGTCGCGAGGTTTCCCGACAGCCTCCTAGCCCAGCAGGCCGCGCGCGGCGTCGTAGAGGCCCAGCACCGCGCAGGCCACCGGCACGACGGAGACCACCAGCGCGGTGTCGGTCAGGTCGGCCACCCGACCGACGTACGGCGACACCGGCCGCCGGGCGTACGTGGTGCCGGCCGCCACGGCGGTGAGCGCCACGAGCAGCCCACCCACGGTCAGCGCCAGCACCCCCGCATCGCCGGCCCCGGCGGCCAGCACCACGCCGAGCACCGCGAACCCGGCCAGCCCGGCCAGCACGGGCGGCACCCGGTGGCGGACCGCCACGAAGAGCCGGGAGCGCAGCAGCAGCACCGCCGAGACGACGGCCACCAGCAGCCGCCCGGCCAGCCCACCGGTGACGCCGAGCACCAGCGCCGCGGCGAGCGCCAGCGCGCCGTGCCCGATCAGCATCCCGGTCAGCATCTCCTCGGTCCGGGCCACCGCCGCGTGCACCCGCGCCCGGTCGGGCAGGTCCCGCACGCCGTCCGGGCCGCCGGTCGGGCCGGTGGGCAGGGTGATCGGCGGCAGCGGCAGCTTGCCCAGCCGGATCGCCAGCAGCGGCAGCCCGCCGAGGGCGAAGACCAGCACGCAGAGCAGCACCGCCGCGGTCTCGGCCGGCCCGAGCAGCAGCCCGCCGAGGGCGGCCGCCGCGCCGACCGCGCCGAGGGTCGCGCCGGCCACGAAGACCCGCAGCCGGGTGGCGGTGCCGAGCAGGCCGAGCACCGACACCAGCAGCAGCGCCACCGCGCCGGCCAGCAGTTCGGGGGCGCCCAGCCAGGGCAGCGGCCGGAACTCACCGACCGGGTAGCCGGAGGTGACCGCGAGGGCGCCGGCCGCCGCGGCGTACGGCAGCGCGTACCCGCCGAGGGTGGCGCCGGTCGGGCCGTCCCCGTACGCGCGGGAGGCGACCGTGCCGGCGAGCGCGAGCAGCAGCGCGACGGTGACCGCCAGCGGCCAGCCGGCCCGGTGCTGCGGCCCGCCGGCCAGGACGGCGACCAGTCCGACGGCCAGCGGCACGGCGGCACCGGACAGCGCGGCGGCCCGGGTGGCGGCCGGGGACCAGGCACTGCCGCGCCGGCGGGCGCCGTCGGCGATCGCCTCCACCACGTCGTCGTACTCCAGCTCGGGCCACTCGGCGTGGGCCGGCACGAGGTGCAGCACCTCGCCGTCGCGCACCCCCTGCGGGAGCAGCGCCTGCGCGGTCGCCAGCACCGCCCCGTCGGTGCGGCGCAGCACCCAGCCGCCGTGCCGCTCGCCGTCGTCGGCCAGCCCCTCGCCGGCGTGCCGCAGCACCTCGGGCAGCAGCTCGGCGAGGGGCACCTGCTCCGGCAGGGCCACGTCGACGCGTCGTTGCGGGGCGCTGATGGTGACCCTTGCCAGCCCGGTAGTCATCGACTGATCTCCATATCAAGCGGGAGCGGTGGCTGACGGACGACAGGACTTTACCTACCATGAGCCAGGCTCGGGTTACCGAGCGCCACCTTGGAGGGTCAGTGTCCACTGTCGTCATCAAGCGACCTCCGCGCCGTCCGGCGCCGGAGATACCGGTCGGTGAGCTGCCCGTCGAGGCGCCGCCGGAGATCCCCGCGGTGACCGGCGGCCGCTGGCAGCAGGCGCTGATGGTGCTGCCCATGCTGGGCGGCACGGTGGCGATGGCGATGATGTTCGGCCGGGGCGGCGGCGCCTACTCGTACGTGGTGGGCGGCATGTTCGGGCTCTCCTCGGTGGCGATGCTGGTGACCTCCTGGGGCAGCGCCGCCGGCACCCCGAAGAAGTCGGAGATGATGGCCGCCCGCCGCGAGTACCTGCGGCACCTGGCCGCGCTGCGCCGCCGGGTCCGGCAGACGGCCGGCCAGCAGCGGGCCGGGCTCTTCTACCGGCACCCGGACCCGGGCCGGCTCTGGTCGACCGTCGACAGCCACCGGGTCTGGGAGCGCCGGCCGGGTGACCCGGATTTCGCCGTGGTCCGGGTGGCCGTCGGCCCGCAGACCCTGGCGACGCCCCTGATCCCCCCGGTCACCCGGCCGCTGGAGGAGCTGGAACCGATGACCGCGGGGGCGCTGCGGCGCTTCCTCGACGCGTACTCGGTGGTGCCGGACCTGCCGGTGGCGCTGTCGATGCGCAGCTTCGCCCGGGTCTTCGTCCGCGGTGCGGCGGGGGACGCGCGTGGCGGCACCGGCTCGCCCGGGGCGCAGGCGCTGGTCCGGGCCATGCTCACCCAGCTCGCCGTCTTCCACGCTCCGGACGAACTGCTCATCGCGGTCTGCGCCGGGCCGGAACGGCGGGCGCTCTGGGAGTGGGTCAAGTGGCTGCCGCACGCCCACCACCCCGGCCGCACCGACGCGCTCGGCCCGGTCCGGCTGGTCACCAGCTCCGCCGCCGAGCTGGAACGGCTGCTCGACGAGGTGCTGGCCAGCCGGTCCCGGTTCAGCCCGGCCGGCCCGGCCACCGACGGGCCGCACGTGGTGGTCCTGCTCGACGGCGGCGACCTGACCGGGGCGACCGAGCTGGCCGGGGACGGCGGCATCGACGCGGTCACCGTCATCGACCTGGACACCCCGCCGCCGCGGCTGCTCGACCGCTTCGCCCTCCTGCTCGAGCTGCGCGGCGACCGGCTGCACTCCCGGTCGGGCGAGGGGCACGCCGAGGTGGGCACCGCCGACCGGCTGGAGGTCGCCGACGCCGAGGCGGTGGCCCGCCGGCTCGCGCCGCTGCGGCTGGCCACCACCGTACGCGGGGGCGAGACCGCCCCCGGGGCCGAGCTGAACCTGCCCGAGCTGCTCGGCATCGGCGACCCGGAGGGCTTCACCGCCGAGCAGGGCTGGGCGCCCCGCTCGGGGCGGGACCGGCTGCGGGTGCCGATCGGGGTCGGTGCCGACGGCGGCGCGATCGAGCTGGACCTGAAGGAGTCGGCGCAGGACGGCATGGGTCCGCACGGCCTGCTGATCGGCGCGACCGGCTCCGGCAAGTCGGAGCTGCTGCGCACCCTGGTACTCAGCCTGGCCGCCACGCACAGCTCGGAGCAGCTCAACTTCGTGCTGGTCGATTTCAAGGGCGGCGCCACCTTCGCCTCCTTCGACCGGTTGCCGCACACCGCCGCCGTGATCACCAACCTGGCCGACGCGCTGCCGCTGGTGGACCGGATGGTGGACGCCATCAACGGTGAGCTGATGCGCCGCCAGGAGCTGCTGCGCCGGGCCGGCAACTTCGCCAGCCTGCGCGACTACGAGCGGGCCCGGGCCGCCGGCACTCCGCTGGCCCCGCTGCCCTCGCTGCTGCTGATCTGCGACGAGTTCTCCGAGCTGCTCTCCGCCAAGCCGGACTTCATCGACCTGTTCGTCCAGATCGGACGGCTGGGCCGGTCGCTCGGGGTGCACCTGCTGCTGGCCAGCCAACGCCTGGAGGAGGGGCGGCTGCGGGGGCTCGACACCCACCTGTCGTACCGGATCGGGTTGCGCACCTTCTCGGCGCTGGAGTCCCGCACGGTGCTCGGGGTGCCGGACGCGCACGAGCTGCCCCGCTCGCCCGGGCACGGCTACCTGCGCGCCGGCACCGACCCGCTGGTCCGGTTCAGGGCCGCGTACGTCTCCGGGCCGGTCCGCCGGCGCGGCGCGGCGGCCGGTGGCGGCGCGGGCGACGGCACCCGGCTGCTGACCTTCTCGACCCACCTGGTGCCGGTGCCGGAGCCGGCCACCCCGGCGCTGCCCGCCGTCGAGGAGGAGACGGAGAACCTGCTCGACGTGCTGGTCGGCCGGCTCGCCGGGCAGGGCCCGCCGGCGCACCAGGTCTGGCTGCCCCCGCTCGACACCGCACCCGCCCTGGACGAGCTGCTCGGGCCGGCCGCCGTCGACCCGCAGCGCGGCCTCACCGTGGCCAACCCGGAGCTGCACGGCGCGCTCCAGGTGCCGGTGGCCCTGGTGGACAAGCCCTTCGAGCAGCGCCGCGACCTGCTCTGGCTGGCGCTGGACTCCGCCGCCGGGCACGTGGCGGTGGTCGGCGGGCCGCAGAGCGGCAAGTCGCACCTGCTCCGCACGCTGATCTGCGCGCTGGCGCTCACCCACACGCCGGCCGAGGCCCAGGTCTACTGCCTGGACTTCGGCGGTGGCGGGCTCGCCGCGCTGCGCGACCTGCCGCACGTCGGTCAGGTGGCGGGGCGGTCCGACCCGACGGTGGTGCGCCGGACCATCGGCGAGATCGCCACCCTGCTCGCCGAGCGGGAGCGCCGCTTCGCCGAGCTGGGCGTCGAGTCGATGGCGGCCTGGCGGCAGCGCCGGTCCGGGTTGGCGGGGGCCGGCCAGCCGACCGTCGACCCGTTCGGCGACGTCTTCCTGGTGGTCGACGGCTGGGCCACCCTGCGCGGCGAGTACGACGACCTGGAGCCGCTGGTCACCGACCTGGCCACCCGCGGCCTGTCGTACGGGGTGCACGTGGTGGCGAGCGCGGTCCGCTGGATGGACTTCCGGCCGGCCATCCGGGACCTGTTCGGCTCCCGGCTGGAGCTGCGCCTCGGCGACCCGGCGGACTCGGTGGTGAAGCGGGTCGCCGCGGCGGGCGTGCCGGAGAAGTCACCCGGCCGGGGCATCACCGCGCAGAGCCTGCACTTCCTCACCGCGCTGCCCCAGCTGGCCGGGACCGAGTCGGCCGACCTGGTGAAGGCGGTCGCCGGAGCCTGGTCCGGTCCGCCCGCCCCGCGGGTGCGGCTGCTCCCGCCGGTGCTCCCCTACGCCGACCTCGACACCTCCGCCGCCACCGGGCTGGCCTTCCCGATCGGCGTGGCCGAGGCGGACCTGCGCCCGGTGGCGGTGGACTTCGCCACCGAGCCGCACTTCGTGGTCTTCGGCGACGCGGAGTGCGGCAAGTCCTCGTTCCTGCGCGCGCTGGCCACCTCGATCATCGACCGGTTCACCCCGGAGCAGGCCCGGATCATCCTGGTCGACTACCGGCGCAGCCTGTACAGCCTGATCGACGACCCGCACGTGATCGGGTACGGCAGCGCGGCGGCGCACACCGCCGAGCTGGTCGAGTCGGTCGGCGGCTACATGCAGGCCCGGCTGCCCGGGCCGGACGTGACCCCGGCGCAGCTGCGGGAGCGGTCCTGGTGGTCGGGGCCGGAGCTGTTCGTGCTGGTCGACGACTACGACCTGGTGTCCAGCGGCCCGGCGAACCCGCTGCGCGGCCTGGAGGAGCACCTGCCGCAGGCCCGCGACATCGGGCTGCACCTGGTGCTGGTCCGCCGTTCCGGCGGCGCCGCCCGGGCCCAGTACGAGCCGATCGTGCAGCGGCTGCGCGAGCTCTCCACCGCCGGGCTGGTGATGAGCGGCAGCCCGGACGAGGGGCCGCTGGTCGGGCAGGTCCGTCCCGGGCCGCTGCCGCCCGGGCGGGGCCGGCTGGTCACCCGGCGTGAGGGCGTACGCCTGGTCCAGTTGGCACATCTGCCCCCACCGTGAGCGTGTCCGGCGGAACGTCCCGCCGGGGAGGGGAAAACCGGTAATCTGCCGAGCAGCACGTGTCATGGACGATGAATGGCGGAGGATGTGACCAGGGTTCGGCACGGCTCCCCGACCGCGCTCCACCGGTTCGCCGGCCGGGCGTTGCTCGGTGTCGCGGCGACCGCCGTGACGGTCGTCGGCGCGGTGCCCCCACCGGCGTCGGCCGCCCCGTCCCGACCGGTCGCCGTCGCCGCGCGGGCCGCCGGCGCGCCGCTGGCCGAGCCGGGTTTCGTCCCGGTGGAGACCACGGCCCGGGCCGACCGGGTCCGCGACGACCAGTGGCAGCTCGAGGAGTTGCGGGCCGGCACCGCGTGGAGCGCCTCCACCGGCCGGGGGGTCACCGTCGCGGTGGTCGACTCCGGTGTGGACGCCGCCCACCCGGATCTGGCCGGCCAGGTGCTGCCCGGCATCGATCTGGTCTCCCCCGCCGGCGCCGACGAGCCGGACCCGGTGGGTCACGGCACCACGGTGGCCAGCCTGATCGCCGGGCGCAACGACGACCGGAAGGGCGTGGCCGGGCTGGCCCCGGGCGCCCGCATCCTGCCGGTCCGGGTGCTCGACGACGAGAACCGCTACGACGACGCGATGATCGTCGCCAAGGGGGTGCGCTGGGCGGTCGACAACGGCGCCCGCGTGATCAACCTGTCCCTGGGCGGCAGCGGCGACAGCCCGGCGCTGGCCGCCGCGCTCGACTACGCCTTCGCCCGGGACGTGGTCGTGGTCGCCTGCACCGGCAACGTCGCCACCTCGTCCAGCCCCAAGGTCTGGTACCCGGCCCGGGAGCCCGGCGTGATCGCCGTGGCCGGGCTGGAGGGCAGCAGCGAGAACCTGTGGTCCGGCTCGATCACCGGGCACGCCACCACCCTCACCGCGCCGGCCACCCGCCTGGTCGGGGCCCGTCCACCGGACGGGTACTGGGGGGTGCAGGGCACCAGCTTCGCCGCACCGCTGGTGGCGGCCACCGCCGCACTGGTGCGTGCCCGGTTCCCGGAGATGTCCGCCGGGGACGTGGTCAACCGGCTGCTGGCCACCGCGAAGGACATCGGCCCCACCGGTCGGGACGACCGCTTCGGGTACGGCCTGGTCGACCCGGTGGCCGCGGTGACGGCCGACGTGCCGCTGGTGCACCGCAACCCGCTCGACGACCAGACCTCCCCCGGCGTGGTCGGCTTCGGCCCGGCGCCCGGGTCGACCGACGACGCCGAGGCCGGCGGCACCGGCTCCGAGCCGCTCGGCTTCACCGCGCCCCGGCAGCACACCCGCTGGTCCGCCCAGCCCGCCGGCGTCGAGGACGACACCGCGCCGCGCCGGCTCTGGACCGGCGTGGCCATCCTCGTCGCCCTGGTCACCGGCACCGCGCTGATGATCCGCCGATTCCGCCTGGTCGGCCGCTGACCCCGGCCTGATCGGCCGCGTCGCTGGGTAAGAGCTGACGCCATGAGCAATTCCGGCCAGCGCACCTCCGTACGCCCGTCGGCCCGCTCCTGGCGGGGTCGACGCCTGGACCGCGACCACTCACTGGGCCTGCGGCTGACCCTGACCTCGGCGGCGGCGTTCCTGGTGCTGGTGCCGTTCGCGCTGCTGGCCGTGCTGGTGGTGGGTGCCTGGCCGCCGCTGCACCACCTGGACGCGGTGGTGACCGACGTGCTGCACCGCTACGCCGTCGACCACCCGGGCTGGGCGCGGGCGATGAACGGGTGGACCACCGTCTTCGGCCCGGGGCCGCTGCGGGTGGCGGCGCTGGCCGTGGTGGTCTGGCTGTGGAGCCGCCGGGCCCGCCGGCTGGCCCTCTGGGTGGTCACCACGATGACCGTCGGCGGGCTGCTCGGCGCGCTGCTGAAACTGCTGGTCGGCCGGAGCCGACCGGACCTGCTCGACCCGGTGGCCCGGGCGGCCGGCTTCGCCTACCCGTCCGGGCACGCGCTGAACGCCACCCTGGCCGCCGGCGTGCTGCTGCTGGTCTTCCTGCCGTTCGTCCGGGGCCGGACGGCGGGGCGGATGGCGCTCTGGGTGGCGGCGTTGCTGATCGCCGGGGTGACCGGGCTGAGTCGGGTGGCGCTCGGCGTGCACTGGACCAGTGACGTGCTGGGTGGCTGGCTGCTCGGCGTGGCGGTGGTGGCGGCGACCTCCGCCGCGTTCACCACGTGGCGGGAGCGGACCGGCCGGCCCGCCGCCCGGCCCGCCACCGAGGGCGTGGAACCGGAGCTGGCCGACGACCGGAACGAGCCCGACGCGTAGTTGTGGCCCGGCGGGGGTAACGGGCGGCCCATGTCCGACTTCGCGGTGCAGGTCGTCAAGCGGGTGCTGGTGCCGGTGGCCCTGCTGCTCGCCTTCATGGTCCTGCTGGGGGTGCTGGTCACCCGGGTGCTGGACCGGGCCTGGCCGTTCACCGTGGAGGACGCGGTCAACCGGGAACTGGCCGCCGACCGCACCGGCGGCTGGAACGACGTCTCGCTGGTGTTCAGCACGCTCGCCAGCACCCAGGTGATCGTCCTGGTCACCGCGGTGGCGGCGCTGGTCCTGCGGCTGGCGCTGCACCGGTGGCGGGAGCCGCTGTTCCTGTGCGCCGCGGTCAGCGCCCAGGCGCTGGTCTTCCTGCTGACCACGATGGCCATCGACCGGCGTCGCCCGGCCGTCGAGCACATGGACGTCTCGCCGCCCACCTCCAGCTTCCCGTCCGGGCACACCTCGGCGGCGGTGGCGCTCTACGTCGGCATCGCGCTGCTGCTGGCACTGCGGGCGAGGAGCACCGCGGGCAAGGTCACCTGGTGGGCCCTGCTGGTCCTGGTGCCGGTCGGGGTGGCGCTGACCCGGATGTACCGGGGCATGCACCACCCGAGCGACGTGGTGGCGTCCTTCGTCAACGGCGGCACCTGCGTGGCGATCATGGCCCGGGCGGTGCTGGACCGGACGCTGAACTGGGGCCGGGCCCGGCTGCCCGGGGTCACCCCGGCGGGCGGGGACGTGGCCGCCGCCCGCGCCCGGAGCTGACCCCGGCCGCGGTCACCCGGCCGCCGCGGCGGGCCTCAGGTGCAGTCGCCCGTGCCCACCCCGCGGGTACGCTCCGCACCCGCCAGCGCCACCGACCGCGCCTCCGCCGCGGTGACCGCGAAACCGGTGTTCGGGTCGTCCGCCGCCGCCGCGAAGATCACGCCGAGCACCAGGCCGTTGGAGGAGACCAGCGGTCCGCCGGAGTTGCCGCTGCGGACCAGCGCCCGGATCGTGTAGATCTCCCGGGTCACGTCGCCGGAGGAGTAGATGTCCGGCCCGGTGATCCGGTCGACGTCGCGCACCCGGGCCGGGCGGGCGTCGTACGGGCCGTCGAGGGGGAAGCCGAGCACGATCGCGTCCGAGCCGCTGCCGGCCTGCCCGGCGGCGAAGCGCAGGGACGGGCCGGGCAGCCCGGGCACGTGCAGCACGGCGAGGTCGCGGTCCGGGTCGTAGACGACCACCTCGCCGTCGTACCGCTCGCCGCGCAGTTCCACGGCGACAGAGCGGGTGCCGGCCACCACGTGCGCGTTGGTCATCACCCGGTCGTCGGCGTACACGAAGCCGGAGCCCTCGATGCGGCGCGCGCAGCTCGGCGCGGAACCCAGTACCTTGACCACCGACCGCTGACTGTTCGCCACCACCTGGGAGCCGGCCAGGGCCGGGTCGGGCGGGGAGACCTGCCGCGCCTGGGTGCGGCCCAGGCCGTTGAAGACGTCCGGGAAGCCGTCGGTGTCCACCGTGTCGCGCAGGGCGGTGGAGAGCTCCTGGGCCCGGTCGGGTAGCACCCGGTCCACCACGGTCAACAGCGCGCTGTTCTTGACCGAGGCGGACAGCCAGGGCAGCGGGGAGGAGGCCAGCGGGACGGCGACCAGCCAGGCCACCAGCATCACGGCGAAGAGCGAGACGAACGCGCCGCCGATGTCGTCGGCCCGCTTCGCCACGTCGTTGGTGATCGTCCTGCGCAGGTGCGAGCCGAGCCAGCCGGCGAGCGCCTGCCCGAGCACGGCCAACCCGAAGATGGCGACCAGGGAGATCAGCACCCGGGTGCCGCTGTCGACGAACTGCCGGGCGAAGATCGGGCCGACCTGAAGGCCGAGGAGCGCGCCCAGGAAGAAGCCGGAGAGCGAGAGCGCCCCGATGGCGAAGCCCTGGCGGTATCCGCTGATCGCGAACACGAGCATGAGCAGGAGCAGGACGAGATCCACGACGGACACCCGTCAAGGGTACGGGCACCGGGCACGACCGGGGCGTCGCGCTTGCGGAACGTGACGGTCAGGTCAGCGGGCCAGCCATCTCGTCGACCTCGTCGGTGCCGGCGGAGGGCGCCGGCGTGGCCCCGACGGGCGGCAGTTCGATCACCCGGCCGCGCGGCCAGGGACGGGCCCAGCCCCCCATCTCGAGGAGCGTGGCGAGCACCCCGGCGGTGAAGCCCCAGACCAGCATGCCGCGCACGGAGAAGGCGGGTCCGATCCAGCCGCTCGGGTGACGTACCCGCATCCGGTTCTCCGGGTCGACCAGCTCGGCGACGGGCAGCCGGGCGACGTGGGCGACCTCGGCCGGCTCCCGGGGGTGCACCGGGTGCGGCGCGTGCCACCAGGCCAGCACCGGGGTCACCACGAAGTCGCTGACCGGGATCCACAGCCTGGGCAGCTCGGCCAGCACGGTCACGCTGGCCCGGTCGAGGCCGACCTCCTCGTTCGCCTCGCGCAGCGCGGTCGCGGAGGCGTCGGCGTCCACCGGGTCGGCCGCGCCGCCGGGGAAGGCCGGCTGGCCGGCGTGGTTGCGCAGGGTCGCGGCCCGCTGGAGCACCAACACGTCCGGGCCGACGCCGGGCTCCTCGCCGAGCAGCACCAGCACCGCGCTCTCCCGGCCGCCCTCCTCCGGGGTGGTGAGCCGGGTGAAATCCTCCACCCGGGCGGTGCCGAGCCGACCGAGCAACGGGTCGATCCAGGCCGGCGGGCGAGTCACGCGGAAACCTGCACGCCGAGGTGCTGCCGGACCAGCGCGGCGAGCCGGGCGTCGTCGAGGGCGCCGGTGGCGTCGGTGTGGCGTACCCGGCCCTGCGCGTCGACGAGGAGGGTCAGCGGGAGGGCGTTGCGCCCCAGCTCGCGTTGCAGCGCCTCGCCCTGGTCGAACAGCATCGGGAAGCGGATGCCGTAGTCCTCGCCGATGGACTGGGCGGCGCTGCGGGTGTCTCGGCTGTTGACGCCGATCACCTGGAGCCGGCCGGCCGCACGCTCGCTGAGCCGCTGGAAGGCGGGCAGCTCCTTGCGGCAGGGCGGGCACCAGGAGGCCCAGACGTTGACCACGGCGGGGCCCCGGACGTCGCGCAGCGCCACCGGCGTGCCGCCGGTGAAGCAGGAGAGGATCAGGCTCGGCAGCACCGCCCCGACGGCTCCGCTGGCGGTCGGCGCGGCGGCACCAGGCGTCGCGGTGCCGGTCGTGGCGGCGCCAGGCGTGGTGGAGCCGGGCGTGGTGGAGCCGGGCGCGGTGGCACCGGACGGGGCGGCGGCACCGGTCGCGGCCGGCGGGCGGGTCAGCGTCGCGCAGTCGGCGAACGGCGAGGGGCGTTCGGCCCGGGCGGTCGGGGTGGTGGCGCTGCCCTGACCGGTGGCGGTGCAGCCGGCGACGGCCAGCAGCGCGGGGACGAGCAGGGCAGCCAGCCGCCGGTTCACGGCACCTCCGCGGCGACGGCCTGCCGCGGCACCAGCTCGGGGTCGACCCCGGCGGCGGCCGCGAGGTCCCGGGCCCGGGGGCCCTTGAGCAGCTTCGCGGCGGCGGCCGGCTCGGTCGGCCCGGTCCCGTACGACGGGCAGAGCTTCGCCAGCGTGCAGGCCCCGCAGGCCGGCTTGCGGGCGTGGCAAACCCGCCGCCCGTGGAAAATGATCCGGTGCGAGAGCATGGTCCACTCGCGCTTGGGGAAGAGCGCGCCAATCTCGTGCTCGATCTTCACCGGGTCGGTCTGCGCGGTCAGCTTCCAGCGCTGCACGAGCCGCTGGAAGTGGGTGTCGACGGTGATCCCCGGGACGTCGAAGGCGTTGCCGAGGATGACGTTGGCGGTCTTGCGGCCGATCCCGGGCAGCGTCACCAGGTCGGCCAGCCTGCCGGGGACCCTGCCGTCGTACCGCTCGACCAGGGCCTGGCCCAGCTTGATCAGTGAGTCGGTCTTGTTGCGGTAGAAACCGGTCGGCCGAATCAGCTCCTCCAGCTCCGCCCGGTCGGCCCCGGCGTAGTCCGCCGCCGTCGGGTAGCGGACGAAGAGCTTCGGGGTGACCTCGTTGACCTTCTTGTCGGTGCACTGCGCGGAGAGGATGGTGGCGACGGCCAGTTCCAACGCGTTGGAGTGGTCGAGTTCACAGTGCGCGTCGGGGTGCGCCTCGGTCAGCGCCCGGCCGATCCGCCGGGCGCGCCGGGTCCGGCCGAGGTCCGTCTCGGTGGAGCTGATGGTCACGCCGGCCAGCCTACGTCGCCGGGGCGACCACCCGCCGGGCCCACGCCCGGCTCAGCCGGCCTGCGGCGCGCTGATCCTGCCGTCGGCGTCGAACCGGGCCCCGGTCCGCGGGAAGTCGGCCCGGCTGAGCTGCTTGATGAGCCCGAGGCCCTGGTCGGCGGAGTCCATGGTCGGCTTGCCGACGGAGTTCATCCGGGTGGAGGTGAAGGAGCCGCCGGCAAAGGTGCCGTCCGGCTTGAGCGACACCTTGAGCACCCCGCCCCAGCCGAGCCGCCCGCTCGGGTTGAGCGACCGGCCGCCGCCGGCGAAGTTGCCGAGGCTGTAGGCGATCAGCCGGCCCTGGTAGAACTCCATGCCGCGCAGCACGTGCGGGCCGTGCCCGACGATCAGGTCCGCCCCGGCGTCGATCATGGCGTGGGAGAACTTCACCGGGTCGCCCCGGTTCTCGCCGTAGAACAGCTCGGTGCCCGGCTTGACCTTGGTCTTGTCGGCCCCCTCGGCGCCCATGTGCACCTGGACCACGACGAGGTCGGCCATGGTGGCGGCCTTCTCGATGACCGCCGTCGCCGCGTCGATGTCGGTCAGGCTGTTCGACCAGGGGTACGACGAGAAGCCGGCCACCGCGATCTTGACGCCCTTCACCTCGACCACGGTGATCTGGTCCGGGGCGCCGGTGTGCTTGAGGCCCTGCTTCTCCAGCGCCTTCTGGGTGTTCGCGTACCCCTGCGGGCCGTAGTCGTAGCCGTGGTTGTTGGCCTGGTTGAGCAGCTCGAAGCCGGCGTCCTTCAGGTGGGCGGCGTAGCTGGACGGGGCCCGGAACTGGTAGCAGGCGGTGGAGTTCGCCCCGCACTTGCCGGTGCCGGTGTCCTCGGTCAGCGGCTCCTCCAGGTTGCCCATCACCAGGTCGGCGGCGAGCGCGTCGGAGATCTCGTCGAAGAAGCCCCGCCCGCCGTTGGCGGGGAGCCGGGAGGGGGCGTTGCCCATGATGATGTCGCCGGTCGCCGAGAGCGAGACGGCCTCGCCGGCCGGCTCCGAGGCGCCGCCGGACGGGACCGGTGCACCGGTGGCGCCCCCACCGCCACCGCGCTGCCAGACCGGCGTGGCGTCGTCGTCCGACGTGCCGCAGCCGGCGGTGAGCAGCACGGCGAGGACCGCGCCGACGGCGAGCGCGGCACGGCGGCGGGTCCTGGTAGGTGCGGGAGCGGGCATCGCTGGCGACCCTACCCGGTAGGTAATGGCACGACGATGGCCTTTCAGACCAAAGTTCAGCCCGCCCGCCGGTCGGACCAGGGCACGCAGGGCAGCGACCCGCCGTCGCGGACGGCGGCGTGCACGGCCCGGGCCAGCGGGGCGCCCCAGGTGGACCGGGGGCCGCCGTAGGGCTCGGCGGGGCCGTCGGCCGGGCAGAGCACGGTGACCGCGTCGGTGGGCGTACCGGTGGCGGGCAGGCCGAGTTCCCAGATCGCCTGGGCCTTCGCCTCGGTCGCCGTGGCGACGGCGTTGACCAGCGCGGCGTCGCCGAGCGCCGCCGGGACGTACACGACGATGTTCACCGTGCCCACCCGCTGGGCCGGCGCCGCCGGGGCCGGCGCGGCGGCCCAGACCGGCATGCCCAGCCCGACCGTCGCCCAGGCCCGCACGCCGGTGTCGGCCCGGGCCACCACCTCGGCGACGTCCACCCCGGTGAGCAGGCCGATCCCGGGTCCGGCCAGGCCGAGGCCGCCGGCCAGCGCGGCGAGGTGGGCGGCCGGGTCGTCCCGGTGGTACGACATCGGCACGGTCGCGTTCACCACCCAGTTCCGGACGCCGATCCCGCCGCCGAGCGGGCCCGAGCTGGCCGCCCGCAGGGGCGTCCCGGCGCGCCACACCAGCAGCGGGATGTCCCGGCCGTCCTCGGGACGGCTGGTCAGGGTGGGGTCGCTCAGCACGCCCGTCACCCTACGGCCATCGACGGCAACGCCCGGTCACCACCCGGAAGCAGCCGCGCGATACTAGCCCCTGATCAGGGCGGGAAGGTTACGTCCAAGGATCAAGATTCCAGGGGTGCGCCTCTGATTCGTGCTTACGTGCGCCTAGACTTGTCGGCGCGCGAGGGATAAGCGGACGGCGGACCCGGCCGACGGACGGCGACGCGCAACCGGAGGTGCGCGATGGACGAGGTACTGGCCCGCAGCGGGATCTTCCAGGGTGTCGACCCGGAGGCTGCCGAGGCGCTCGCCAAGGAGATGGAGACGATCGACGTCCGCAAGGGCGAGATCGTGTTCAACGAGGGCGAGCCCGGCGACAGTCTCTACATCCTCCTGTCGGGCAAGATCAAGGTCGGGCGTCGGGCGGCCGACGGCCGGCAGAACCTGATCGCCGTGATGGGCCCGTCGGACATGGTCGGTGAGCTGTCGCTCTTCGACCCCGGTCCGCGTACGGCCACGGCCACCGCGGTCACCGACACCCGGCTGGTGCGGCTGCGCAAGCAGGCGCTGCGGCCCTGGCTGAACAACCGGCCCGAGATCGCCGAGCAGCTGCTGCGGGTGCTGGCCCGCCGGCTCCGCCGGACCAACGACTCGCTGGCCGACCTGATCTTCACCGACGTGCCGGGCCGGGTCGCCAAGAACCTGCTCCAGATGGCCGGCCGCTTCGGCACCCGCGACGGCGGCGTGCTGCGGGTGACCCACGACCTCACTCAGGAGGAGATCGCCCAGCTCGTCGGCGCCTCCCGGGAGACGGTCAACAAGGCGCTGGCCGACTTCGCCTCGCGGGGCTGGCTGCGGTTGGACGGCAAGAGCATCATCATCCTCGACCCGGAGCGTCTGGCCCGCCGCGCGCGGGTCTGACCAGGTCGAGACGAACGTCCCGGCCCGGCCCGCCGTCCTGGGGTCCGGGCCGGCCCTTCGGCGTCACGGGAACGAATCGTCGCGCTGCTCCGTCCGCCACGGGTCCTGCCGCTTGCCGATCCTGGGCACGGGCTGGCGGTGTCGCCACCGCTCGGCCTGGTTGCGCCAGCGGTGCCAGGTCCACCGCAGGTAGGCGAGGTAGATCGCGGTGGCCAGCAGACCGATCGTGAGGAACAGCCGACCCCCGAGGATCAGCCAACCCCCCTTTTCGTAAGGCTTGTCGCTCCGCAGGTAGACGAAGTCTCGATCCTCCGGGTCGTAGACCACGGTCAGCCGCTCGCCGGGGGTTGGCAGGTCCTCGGGCGGTCCGGCCACCTCTGCCACGACCCTCTCGCCCTGAGTCGTCGTGAACCCCACCTTCAACGACGACCCCCGCCGCAACTCGCGGGCCTCGACGACCACCGCAACGGCCGACTCGCCCCGCTCCCGCAGGTCCCGTGCCTCGAGCAGGCTGCCGACGCCGCACGCGATGAAGGTCAGCGCACTGAGACTCACCACCAGAACGGCAGCGAAGGCCGGGTGCCGCAGCCAGTAACCGGGGCGCCATCGGCTCCGTGGTTCGCGCTGCACCGGGTCAACCGGTGCGGTCGACGCCACGGCCGACGGTTGCCTGCGTCGCCTGCGCCGCTCGTTCCGACTGGCCATCCATCGCCTCCCGCCCGCCCGCCTCCCGCCTGGCGATCGCGGCTCACGGTAGACGGCGGCACCAAGGTGGGCGGTGCCGGCGATCCCGGCGCGGTCTGCCCGGCGCAGAATTCCTGGACTCCGGCGCGGGTCGGGGCCAGGCTGGGGCGATGCGTGAACGTGTCGCCGTCCTCTCCGACGTCCATGGTGCGCTGCCCGCGCTGGAGGCCGTACTGGCCGAGCCGGACGTGGCCGCCGCCGACCTGATCGTGCTCACCGGTGACATCGCCGCCGGACCGCAGCCGGTCGAGGTGCTGGACCTGCTCGTCTCGCTCGGCGACCGGGTCCGCTGGGTACGCGGCAACGCCGACCGCGAGCTGGTCGAGGCGCACGCGGGCCGGCCGTCGCCGTTCGAGGTGTCGAACTGGGCCGCCGGCCAGCTCCGCGACGACCACGTCGCCCTGCTCGCCGCGCTGCCGCTGACCGTGACCCTGCCGGTCGGCGGCCTCGGCCAGGTGCTCTTCTGCCACGCGACGCCTCGGAACGACGAGGAGGTCGTCCTGGTCGACTCCCGGATGCAACGCTGGGCGGAGGTCTTCGCCGGGCTGCCGGCCGAGGTCGGCACGGTGGTCTGCGGCCACACCCACATGCCGTTCACCCGGCTCGTCGACCGCCGCCTGGTGGTCAACCCGGGCAGCGTCGGCATGCCGTACGGCGGTGCCGGGGCGTGGTGGGCCCTGCTCGGGCCGGGCGTGCAACTGCGCCGCACCCCGTTCGACGTGGATGCCGCCTGCGCCCGGGTCGCCGCCGAGTCGGGCTTTCCCGATGCCGCCGCGTGGGCCGACGAGTACCTCCGCTCCCGGCACAGCGACTTCGACGCGCTCACCGTGTTCGGCCCCCGGGACGGTCGCTGACCCCGGCGAACCTGAGCAGAAAACTCCGCCGTGCGATGCTGCGCGGCTCACGCGTCCGGAGCGGCCGGTGCGCCTGGGCACGGCCGGTGCGGCCCGCGCGATGGCCGGTGCGGGCGGCTGCTAGGGCCAATGCCGTTCAGTTAAGGGGGTGGGTTGGTTGTCAACGCCGTCGTGTTGAGGATCTTGATGGCGATGGTGTGGTGGTAGTTGGTGCGGTCGATGGCGCCCTTGGCGCGGTGTTTGGAGATGGCGC